>JAVEEE010000014.1 GCA_030840615.1 Frankiaceae bacterium
CTGCAGCGCGGCGCCGACCGCGACGACCTCGTCGGGGTTGACGCCCTTGTTGGGCTCGCGACCGCCGGTCAGCACCTTGACGACGTCGATGACGGCGGGCATCCGGGTCGATCCGCCGACGAGCACCACATGATGGATGTCGTTGACGCTGATGCCGGCGTCCTTGATGGCCTGCTGGAACGGACCCTTGGTGCGGTCGAGCAGATCGGACGTCATCCGCTGGAAGTCAGCGCGGGTCAGCTTCTCCTCGAGGTGCAGCGGGCCCTCGCCGCTCGCGGTGATGTAGGGCAGGTTGATCGTCGCCTCGGACGAGGACGACAGCTCGATCTTGGCTTTCTCGGCCGCCTCGCGCAGCCGCTGCATCGCCATCTTGTCCTTCGACAAGTCGATGCCGTGGTTGTTCTTGAACGTCGTCACCAGCCAGTCGACGACACGCTCGTCCCAGTCGTCGCCGCCCAGGTTGTTGTCACCGCTGGTGGCCTTGACCTCGATCACGCCGTCGCCGATCTCGAGCAGCGACACGTCGAACGTGCCACCGCCGAGGTCGAAGACGAGGATCGTCTGGTCGGCCTCCTTGTCGAGGCCGTAGGCGAGCGCGGCGGCGGTCGGCTCGTTGATGATGCGCAGCACGTTGAGGCCGGCGATCTGCCCGGCCTCCTTGGTGGCCTGCCGCTGGTGGTCGCTGAAGTACGCCGGCACCGTGATGACGGCGTCGGCCACCGGCTCGCCGAGATAGGCCTCGGCGTCGCGCTTGAGCTTCTGCAGGATGAACGCCGAGATCTGCTGGGGCGTCAGGTCCTTGCCGTCGATGCTGACCGACCAGTCAGTGCCCATGTGGCGCTTGACCGACCGGATGGTGCGGTCAGGGTTGGTGACCGCCTGCCGCTTGGCGACCTCGCCGACCAGCACCTCCCCGTTCTTGGCGAACGCGACGACGCTCGGCGTGGTACGCGATCCCTCCGCATTGGCGATGACGTTGGGCTCGCCGCCCTCGAGCACGGTGACGACGCTGTTCGTGGTGCCCAGGTCGATGCCAACCGCTCGTGCCATGGATGTCCTCCGTTAATGATCATGAACGACTCAACCTTGAGCCGTCTTCGCTCATGTTCAACGCATCGGCAGGCCCTGTCAATTCCACTTGAGCGGATCGGGCTCAGTTTTTTTGCGAACCGGGCCGCAAGGCGCTCGGCCGTACCCTCTCAGCATGCTCGGGCGACTGCAGAACCGCCGGGGCGAGCCCAACCTGCGGGTGCGGATGCTTGCGGGCCTGGTGATCGCCGGTCTCGTCGTGCTGACGGCCCCGCTGATCGTCGTACCCATCGCGCACTGGCTCGCCCGCCTCGTCTGACCGATCGCCACGATCGTTACGCTCCCGCACGAGATCGACTCTCGGGAGAGCTACGTGACCGCACGCCTCATCGCCGGACTCCTCGTCACGGCGCTCGCCTTCGCCGTCTCCGCGGCGCGTGTCCTGTGGTTGGGCCGGCTGGTGTGGGCCGGCGCCCCCATCCCCCCCGAGCGCCGTCCGACCGTCGCCGGAGCCGTCAAGGCACAGCTGGTCGACGTCTTCGCTCAGCGCAAGCTGTTGAAGCGGCCCCTGTCAGGGTGGGCGCACGCCTTCATCTTCTGGGCGTTCATCATCCTGCTGCTCACGATCATCGAGGCCTACGGCTCGCTGTTCCAGCGCGACTTCGCCCTCCCGGTTATCGGTCGCAGCGCCGCCGTGGGGTTCATCGAGGACCTGTACGGCATGCTGGTGCTGATCTCCCTCGCGTTCTTCACCGCGATCCGGATCGCGCAGTCGCCTGCCCGCCTCGATCGGCGGTCGCGGTTCTACGGCTCGCACGTCGACCAGGCGTTCATCGTGCTCGGGATGATCTTCCTGGTCATTGCCACCCTCTTCCTCTACCGCGGCGCGCAGATCCAGGCGGGCGTCTTCCCGTTCCAGGACGACGGCTGGTGGGCGTTCGCGTCCAAGGCGACGTCCTACATCTGTCCCGACTCCCAGACGTTCGAGACGGTGTTCATCGTCGCGCAGATCGCCGTCGTCATGGGCTTCCTCGTGCTCGTGCTCTACAGCAAGCACATGCACATCTTCACGGCGCCGATCAACGCCTCGTTGAAGCGCCAGCCGCACGGGCTCGGCGCGCTGGGCACGACGCCGGACCTCGAGAGCCTGATGGAAGACGAGAACGCGGTCATCGGAGCAGGCCAGATCGAGCACTTCCACAAGCAGCAGCTGCTGCAGACGCTCGCCTGCACCGAGTGCGGGCGCTGCCAGGACAAGTGCCCGGCTTGGAACACGGGGAAGCCGCTCAACCCCAAGCTCGTCATCACCCAGCTGCGCGACCACATGTTCGCGGAGGCCAACCGGCTGCTGACCGGCGAGGGCGAAGCCGTGTCGCTGGTGCCGGACGTCATCGACCCGGACGTGCTCTGGTCATGTACGACGTGCGGTGCCTGCGTCGAGGAGTGCCCCGTCGACATCGAGCACGTCGACGCGATCGTCGACATGCGTCGCTACCAGGTGCTGATGGAGTCGTCGTTCCCGAGCGAAGCCGGCGTGATGCTGCGCAACATCGAGAACAACGGCAACCCATGGGGCATGTCGGCCAACTCGCGGCTCGAATGGACCGAGGGCGTCGACTTCGAGATCCCCGTCGTCACCGACCACATCCCCGACGACATCGAGTGGCTCTACTGGGTGGGCTGCGCGGGCGCGCTCGATGACCGGGCGCGCCGTTCGACCCAAGCGATCGCCCGGGTCTTCAACGCCGCCGGAGTGAAGTTCGCGGTCCTCGGGCCGCAGGAGACCTGCACCGGTGACCCGGCCCGGCGGATCGGCAACGAATACCTGTTCCAGGAGATGGCCAAGGCCAACATCGAGGTGCTCGACAGTGCCGGCGTGAAGAAGATCGTGGCCTCGTGCCCGCACTGCTTCAATACGATCGGCAACGAGTACCCCTCGCTCGGTGGCAACTACGAGGTGGTCCACCACTCGCAGCTGCTCGGTCGACTGGTCGCGGAAGGAAAGATCTCACCGCAGGACCCCGTCGTCGCGAAGCTCACCTACCACGACCCCTGTTACCTGGGCCGGCACAACGACGTCATGGCCGAGCCACGCACCGTGCTTGACGCGATCCCGGGAGTGCAGCGCGTCGAGATGGAACGCTGCGGCAAGCGCGGCTTCTGCTGCGGTGCCGGAGGGGCACGGATGTGGATGGAAGAGCGGATCGGCAAGCGAGTCAACGTCGAGCGCACCGACGAAGCCCTCGGCACCGGCGCCGATGTCATCGCCACGTCCTGCCCCTACTGCCTGATCATGCTCGACGACGCGGTCAACCAGCGGCGTAGCGAAGGCAAGGCAGAAGGCGTGCGGGTCATCGACATCGCGCAGGTGCTCGCCGACTCCATCGGTTTGCGGAAGGTGCCCGCCACTGTCGGTGCGCCGACGCCGGCACAACCGCTCGAGGAGTCGACGAGCACCGGACCGACCACCGACGGTCCGGTCGACGGACCGACCGTCGTCGACCCCTCCGACCCGACCCCGGAGCAGTCGGGCGAGGAGGCTCGCCCACCCGACAGCAACGACTAGCGGGCTGCCGCCGTGAGCCGGCGCGAGCGCCCCGTACGGCCGGACGACCCGGACGCCGACGCCCCCGAGTGGTGGCGGCGCTCCAGCTCGCTGCGCCGGGTGCCGATCATCGCCGCGATCGTGCTCGGGGTCATCCTCATCCGCGCCGGGCAGGGCACTCCACCACCGGCGCTACGCAAGAGCTGCACGACGCCGGCGTTCGCCCTGTCGGTGCAGTCATCACCGTCGCACCAGGCATTGCAGTGGACCGCGACCGGCCCACCCGGCATGCACTACCAGCTGGGAATCGGTGTGAGCGGCTTCGTCTCGACGCAGGGCAAGCTGATTGCCGAGCCGGACCCGGGACTGACCCGGGCGCAGACCCAGGCCGCGAGTCCACAGCTGACCATGGGCGCGAGCTGCACCAACTCCAGCCACTTCGGGCTGGTCGTGCCGCCAGGGACCTACACGGTCCGGCTCTTCCGGTTGAGCGGAACGCGGGCGCTGCCGAGCGCAGCGGTCGTCGCCGAACAGACCCTCACCGTCACCGACCGCTGACCCGGCTCACGACGACTCGCGCACGAGCCGGTCGTAGACGTCGTCGGCCTCGGCGAGCAGCGTCTTGCACCGTCCGTTGGTCATCGCCGTGCGCACCGCTTGGTTGCGTTGCCGGCGCACGTCGGACGGGCGGGCGATCGCCTGCTCGCGGATCGCGCCGTCCTTGCGCAGGCTGTAGGTCTCGAGCGAGTCGAAGACCTCCGCTGCCGCCGCCTCCGTGTGCACGAAGTCCGGGAACTCGGTGCCGAACCTGGCGTTGACCCGTTGCAGGACCGCACCGAAGTCGCTGGTCACCTCGTCGAACGTCGCGAGCACGAATCCGTTGCGGTGCGGCTCGACGTAGCGGTAGAACCGCAGCCACTCCCGCAGGCCGGCAGCGGGTCTCAGGTAGTCGGCCGCGACACACAGCGACGCCACCGCGTCGCCCGCTCGACGGATGACCACCAATGTCGGCAGCGCCCTCGACACCGCTAGCCGCACCTGAGCGGGAAAGTGGGTGTTCGAGACCCGCGGGACGGCGTACTGCGTCACCAACCCGAACGCCGCCGAGGCGAAGCTGTTGCCAGAGCGCGGAAAACCCTCGATGACGAGTGCGGTGTCGGCACCTATCGTCAGCTGCTCGCCCTCCTGTGTCGACGTCCGGAGCAGCCACGGCAGCAGCGGGGGGTGTTCGCCCGCGCGGGTGCGCACCGGGCGTGCCAGCCGCTTGAGAGCGGCCGGCATCCCGGACCCCAGGATCACGGGTCCTCGGTGATCTTCGTGCGGCGGAAGTTGAGATGGGACTTCGACG
>JAVEEE010000020.1 GCA_030840615.1 Frankiaceae bacterium
GAGGGCGTTCTCCAGCAGCTGCAATCCGGCATCTCGGCTCAACGTCTGTGCGGCAATGCCGGAGCCGACGACGACGGCAACGAGCAGCCCGGTGCCGAGCAGCTCCGCAACACAACGCCGAGGCAACGGAGCAGTCATGCGGTGACAGGGCTTGCGAACATGCCGCCCACCGCCTCTATCGCGGCCGGCCGGGACCGGTAGTAGACCCACGTGCCCCGCCGCTCACAGTCGACCCAACCCGCCTCCCGCAAGACCCGGAGGTGGTGCGAGATCGTCGGCTGCGAGACGTCGAATGCATAGGCAAGGTCGCACACGCAGACTTCATCGGCCGCCGTGATCATCGACATCAACCGCAACCTGGTCGGCTCGGCAAGCGCCTTCAGCAGCACCGCGACGGTCTCGGCCTGCGCCGCGTTCATCGGCCGGAGCCCGAGTGGCGTGCAGCATGCCAGCGGGTCTCGGGCGGTGCGTTGTTTCGACATCCGTCTATGTTGACAGGTGTCGATGTAGGGGCGCAAGGAGCGGCGCCGGACGCAACCCGTTGTGCCAGCCCGTCGGAACTTGTGTCAGTCCGTCGAAGGCTCAGCGCTGGGTGACCCGCCTCCGGGTGATCGACCGGCAGCGGACACCGATGTCGAGACGATCGGTGACGTGGTCGTCGTGGGAGAGGTCGTGGTCGGGGTGATGCTGGGAGTCGGCGACTCCGATGTGGGTGTGGGCGTCGGTGTCGGCGACGTCGTCGTGGGGGTAGGGCTGGGCTTGGGCTTCGCGTCGAGCAGCAGCACGTCGGCTGCGTCGTCGATGGCCGCAGCCCGGCTCGGCGTGACGTCGCCGCTCTGCTCCTCGTGCTGCACCAGATCCTTCAGGTCCGCGACGGCTGCCCGAAGCTCCTGGTAGCTGCCGGCGGTGGCGACCTCGCGTACGTGCTGCACTGCGGGTGCGAGCACCTTCTTCGCCGCGGGGCTCAGGTCACCGGGAGCATTCTTGGCACAGCCGCTGAGGACCCCGCTGGCCGCGACCAGGGCGAGAGCGAGGAGACAGCTCGTTCTTCTCATGACGACTGCACCAGGTCCTCGAGCCGGCGCAGATCGCGCTCGAGCGGCTGATGGAGTCGGGGCTTGCCGTGCCGCACTGACGTGCCGCCGCCGGCGCCGTTGTCCCGCGTCGCCAGCACCACAGCGACGGCGACTGCCGCCACGAGCAGAAGGACGACAACGACGACGATCGCGGCCGGACTGCGCCGCGGCGGCCGGCCCACTACCGGCGTACCCGCCGTGACCGACGTGCCGGCAGCGACCGGCGAGACCTGCGTTGCTCCGGTGAGCGGCGGCATCACGGTGGTGGCCATCGGTGCCGACGCGGGTGCCGGCGTGGGCATGGCCACGGTTCGCTCGATCGACTGCCCGTCGGCGATGAGACGCAGCGCGGTCGCGACCCGGTCGGCGCCGGGCCGGGCCTCAGGAGCGCGCTGCGTCATCGCCGTCAGCAGGGTGGTCCAGTCGGCGGAGAAGCCTGGTGGGATGTCCGGCGACCGCGCGAGGCGCGCCATCGCCACCTCCATCGCCGTACCCTCGAACGGCCGGCTGCCGGACAGGCACTCGATGAGCACGATCCCCAGCGCATAGATGTCTGCGGGAGGCCCAACTGGCTCCCCCGCAACCTGCTCCGGGGCGAAGTACGCCGGTGTCCCCAGGACGTCGCCGGTCCGGGTCTGGTGCGCCGAGTCGACGAGGCGGGCAATGCCGAAGTCGGCGAGGTGCACGCGACCGTCCTCGGAGATCAGCACGTTGGCCGGTTTGACGTCGCGGTGCACGAGCCCACGCTCGTGGCAGTAGAACAAGGCGTCGGCCAGCGCTGCGCCGTAGCGGGCTGTGCGCTCCTCCGGAAGCCGCCCGAAGCTGCGCAGCTCGTCGCCCAGCGTGGTGCCCTCGACGAGCTGCATGACGAGGAATGGCTGCCCGGTCTCCTCATCCGTGCCTGCGTCGAAGACCGTCACCAGCGACGGGTGGTCGAGCGCGGCCAGCGTCAGCATCTCGGCGTCGTGGCGCTGCAGCTGCTCGGCGGCATCGCCCCGGAAGAGCTTGACCGCCACTGGCCGCTGTAGCCGCTCGTCCAGACCCTTGAACACCTCGGCCACGGCTCCGCCGCCGAGCCGCTCACCCAGCCGGTAACGCCCGTCGAGCAGGCGTCCGCCGCCTTCCGGTTGGGTGGTGGTCACCCGTCAAGCATGCCCAAGCCGATCCCGCGCGATGCAAGCACCACCCGGGGTGACCGGACCCGCGACCGCAGCGGTCCCGGCTGAGCCACCGAATAGCCGCTGCTGCGGGGCGCCACAGCGCGCGGCGGGCTGCGCAACGTCGAGTCGGCATGTGGTCGGCTACGGCGGTCTCGCTCGCAGCGACCGGGGCGGCGGTGTGAGCTCCGCTGCGGGTGCAGCAGCGAGGAAGACGCGGCAGCTGTAGTCGCATTCACGATGCCGCTGATAGAGCCGGCTCGCCACGGCGCGAGGGCGTTCGCCGACGGAGAGGACCCAGCCCCAGAGCCCCTGAGTGGTTTCCACGCCGATGGACGCCGTGCCGTTGACGAGAGCGATCCGCAGCTCCCGGATGGCGGCCAGGCAGGCGGTGATGTCGCTGAAGCCCCCGGCGCTCCGCGCTACCTCACGGTGGTTGCTGCCGAGAAGCCGCCAGGCGACCCACGTACCGGACGACGGCACCGAGTCGGCGTCGCGCCCGGAGCCCGGCCATGGCGGGACCGGCCGCCCCGCCACGGAGTGCCCGGGAACGAGGAGGAAGCGTGGTCGCGTCACAGGCCCCCTCGCGGGCACATTACCGACGGACCGCCCGCGGCTCTATTAGGGAACATCGGGCAAGCGCACGGTCGACTGCGCGTGCTTGAACACTGGACATGGCTTCGGT
>JAVEEE010000029.1 GCA_030840615.1 Frankiaceae bacterium
TCAGCACCGGATCGGGCACCAGGCCCGTGACGTCACCACCGTATGTCGCGACCTCCTTGACGAGGCTCGACGACAGGAAACTGTAAAGCGGGCTGGTCGGCATGAACAATGTCTCCACATCAGCCAGGCCGTTGTTCATCTGCGCCATCTTCAGCTCGTAGTCGAAGTCGCTGACCGCCCGCAAGCCTTTCGTGATGACCTGGATGTCGCGGGCGCGGCAGAAGTCGACGATCAACCCGTGGAACGAGTCAACGACGACGTTGCCGTAGCCGGCCGTGCACTGCTCGAGCAAGGCGACTCGCTCGTCGACCGTGAACAGGCTGCTCTTCGTCTTGTTGATGAGAACCGCGACCACGACCTCGTCGTAGAGCCGAGAGGCGCGACCGATGATGTCGAGATGACCATTGGTCACGGGGTCGAACGAGCCGGGGCACACAGCGCGCCGCGTCGTCATGATCGGCGACCGTACCAAAGCGTGCTGTCGCCGTAGCGTCGCGACCGGTGGCCGACCAGTCCGTCGGGCCAGCTCGGCGCCGGGTCACGGCTCGCACGTTCGACGACAACCGTCGGGTCGGCACCCAGCCATTCGTTGGCGACCAACAGCTCCAGCGCCCGGGTCACCGGGTCTGCGTAGGGCGGATCCAGGAAACAGACGTCGAAGGCGAATCGATCGGACGTCTCGAGGAATCGCTCCACGGCATCGGGTCGAACGCTGACCCCGGGCAAGGCCAGCTCGGCGACATTTGCCCGTAAAGCGGTGATTGCGCGCGGATCGCGTTCGACGAGCACGACCATGGCGCCGCGGCTCGCCGCTTCGAGCCCGACTGCGCCGGAACCGGCGAACAGATCGAGGAACGAACGGCCGGCCAGCGAGCCGTAGCGAGCCTCCAGGGCGGAGAACAGTCCTTCGCGGGTGCGGTCCGACGTCGGTCGGGTCGTGCGGCCCGGCGGCGCCGACAGCCGCCGGCCCCCGGCACTCCCGCCGACGATGCGCGTCATCCTCAGGCCTTCTCCAGGTAGTCGGCCCGGTCGGTGTCGACCAGCTCGCGAACCGCGGACACGAGGCCGTCGTGGCGTGACAGCGTCGGATCTTCCTCGACGAGCGCCGTCGCGTCTTCCCGGGCAGCGACGATGACGTCCTCGTCGCGCAGCAGCCGCAGTAGCCGCAGGCTCGAGCGGCGACCGGACTGCATGGCCCCGAGGACATCGCCCTCGCGTCGTTGCTCCAGGTCGAGGCGGGCCAATGCGACACCGTCCAGCGTCGCGGCAACACCGTCGAGACGTTCACGGGCCGGCGACTCCGCCGGAACCTCGGTCGCCAGCAGGCACAAGCCGGTGTGCGCGCCCCGGCCAACCCGACCCCGGAGCTGGTGCAGCTGCGACACCCCGAACCTGTCGGCATCCATCACGAGCATCACGGTCGCGTTGGCGACGTCGACGCCCACCTCGATGACAGTCGTCGCGACCAGCACGTCGATGTCTCCCGCGGCGAAGCGACGCATCACCTCGTCCTTCGCGTCGGCGGGCATCCGTCCGTGCAACATCTCGACGCGAAGACCGCGGAGGGGACCCTCGGCCAACATCGGCGCGACCTCGACGACTGCGGCGGGTGGACGCCGCCTCGTCGTCTCCTCGTCGTCCTCGTCGGTGGTCAGTGGCGCAAGAACGTCCTCCACCTCGTCACCGCCGATGCGCGCACACACGACGTAGGCCTGCCGCCCGGACCGCACCTCCTCGCCCACCCGCTCCCACGCGCGTTCAAGCCATTGCGGCTTCTCCCCCGTCGGCACGACGGTGGTCTGGATCGGCATCCGACCTTGTGGCAACTCGGTCAACATCGACGTCTCGAGGTCGCCGTAGACAGTCATGGCCACCGTCCGCGGGATCGGCGTCGCGGTCATGACCAGCACGTGTGGGGGCGTTGCCGCCTTGGCGCGCAAAGCGTCGCGCTGCTCCACACCGAAACGGTGTTGTTCGTCGACGACCACGAGCCCGAGGTCGGCGAACTGCACGTGCTCCTGGAGCAACGCATGCGTGCCGATGACGATGCCGGCGGCACCGCCGGCTGCGTCGAGCAGGTTTTCCCGGCGGGACTGGGCACTCTGCGATCCGGTCAGCAGCGCAACTCGGGTGGAGATCTCGCCGCTACCCAGCTCGCCGGCTCGTCCCAGCGGACCGAGCAGGTCGCGCACGGTCCTCGCGTGCTGCTGCGCCAGCACCTCGGTCGGGGCGAGCAGGGCGGCCTGCCCGCCACTGTCGACGACAGCCAGCATCGCGCGCAATGCCACGACGGTCTTTCCCGAACCGACCTCGCCCTGCAGCAACCGGTGCATCGGATGGTCACGACCGATGTCGCGGAAGATCTCGGCGCTGACATCGCGCTGACCGCCCGTCAGCTCGAAGGGCAGCCGTTCGTCGAACGCCTCGAGAAGGCCCCCGAGGACGGTACGACGCGGCACCGCGGGTTGCGCCGCCGCCGCAGCCCGGCGTTGCGCGAGCACGACCTGGAGGACGAACGCCTCCTCCCACTTCAGTCGCTCGGTCGCAGCAGCGACGTCTTCGCGGGATTGTGGCCGGTGGATCAACCGCAACGCGTCCGCCAACCCGAGGAGATCCCGCTGCGACCGGAGCTCGTCGGGAAGTGGGTCGAGTCCCACGTCGACGACGTCGAGAGCGACGCGCACCGCCTTGGTGATGTTCCAGGTCGGCATGGCCGCTGTCGCCGGATAGACCGGGATGAGCTTGGCCAACATGTCCTCTTGCGCCACGGTGCGCTCGTCGTCTTCGTCGTCGAGCAGCTGGGTTTGCGGGTTGGTCAGCTGACGGCTACCGCGATAGTCGCCTACCTTGCCCGCGAACAACCCGCGCTGGCCGACCGCCAACTGCTTGGCGCGCCACGACTGGTTGAAGAAGGTCAGCGTCAACCGACCGTTGCCGTCGGTGACCACGACCTTGACCATGGTGCCGCGCCTGTTGCGCATGGGCACCACGTCGACCTTGTGAATCTCGGCCATCACGGTCACGTAGTCGTCGACCGCCAGCTCGTTCAGCGGCGTGAGAACCCCACGTTCGGCGTAGCGACGGGGGTAGTGCCGCAGGAGGTCACCGGCCGTCTCGAGCTCGAGCCCCTTTGCGAGGACTTTCGCGGCCTTGTCACCGATGACGGAACGCAGCGGCGAGGTCATCGTGGCCATCGTCACTCCACCCCGATCAGCAACGGCGTGGACGCCGCGCCACCGTCGACGCGCATTGTCTCGACAAGGGGATAGCGCCGGCCAACGTGTCCGACGAGCGCGTCGGCCAGCCCGGCCGGCGCCCTGTCACCCAGGACGATCGTGACGAGCTCACCGCCACCGGCGAGCATGCGGTCGAGCAAGCTGCAGCCGATCACCTGCAGGTCCGAGCCGATCACCGCGACGTCGTCATCGATGAGCCCGAGCATGTCTCCGGCGACACATGGCCCGGCACTGGTCAGCGCCGTCTCTGTCGCGACGATGACTTCGGCATAGCGCGTGGCCGCGGCGGCAGCCACCATCGCCATCACGTCGTTGTCGGAGCGAGCGGACGCGTCATGCACGGCGAGGGCGGCGAGGCCTTGCACGGGTGACCTCGTCGGTACGACGACGACATTGCGACCGGCCATGCGGAAACGTTGCGCCGCCTCGTCGACGGCGTCACGAAGGCCGCGCGCGTTAGGCAGGACGACGACACGGCGCACCGGCTCGGCACGGATGACGTCGGCCATCTCCTCGAGTGATGAGATCGCATCGTTGCTCACGTCGACGACGACTGCGCCGGCCGACCGGAAGACGTCCGCGAGGCCCCCGGGCGCGGCGAACGCGATGATGCGGGGCGGCGCCGAGCTCTGGTCGGCGAAACGAGTGACGCAAATGTTGCGCGGACGACCGACGTCGACACCGGCCTCGATGGCAGCACCCACGTCGTCGACGTGCACGTGCACGTGGTGTTGCCCGTCGCCGCCCCCGATCACGAGCGAGTCGCCCAGGGCACCGAGGCGCGCACGAAGACCAGCCATGGCGTCGTCGGGTGCGTCGAGCAGGAACTGCACTTCGTAGGCGAAGCCGATGTTCGTCCCGCCGGTAAGCAACGGAGGGGACGGACTCGGGATCGCCGCCAGGCCGGACGGTGGGGCTCCGGTCACCACCTCGAGCAGGGCGTCGAGCAGCAGGACCAGACCTTGACCGCCGGCATCGACGACACCTGCCGCGGCCAGCACCGGAAGCTGATCCGGCGTCAGTGCCAGCTGGTCGCGACCGCCGGTCGAGGCCGCGAGGACGACGGAGGGAAGATCGGCGCCGTCCGCTTCCGCGGCGGCCGCGGCGGCCGCACGCGCGATGCTCAGCATCGTGCCCTCGATCGGCTGGGCCACCGCGGCGTAGGCAGCATCGGCGGCGCCGCCGAGCGCTGCCTGAAGGTCGCGCCCCGCCGCGGCGTCGCAGCCGGCGAGGCCACCGGCCAGGCCCCGGAGGAACTCGCTGAGGATCGTGCCCGAACTTCCGCGGGCGCCGCGCAGCGCGCCGTCGGCCGCGGCCCGCGCCGTCGTCGACAGGTCGCCGTCCGCAGGGAGCGACTCGACCGCGGCGGTCATCGTCAGCAGCAGGTTTGTCCCGGTGTCACCATCAGGCACCGGGAACACGTTGAGAGCGTCGATGCTGGTGCTCGACTCCGCGAGCGCGTGACGGCCGGCCGCGAACCAACTCCGTAGGGCCGCCGCGTCCAGGACGCGCAGCGCCGAACCGGTCACGAGGGGAGCGTAGAGCGGACCGGTGACTGCTCCGGGCGCACCTTTGAGCCGTGGCGGCCCGCCGGGCTACCCTGTCAGGCGTTGTTCGGCCGACTGGCCGGCCCCTCGTCACCTCGTCTGGAGAACCCCGTGGCTTCCGTGTGCGACGTCTGCGGCAAGGGGCCGGGATTCGGCATGAACGTGTCGCACTCCCACCGCCGCACCCGTCGGCGGTTCAACCCCAACATCCAGTCGGTCCGCGCACTCGTCGGCCGGGGCACCCGCCGGCGGATCAACGTGTGCACCTCCTGCCTCAAGGCCGGTAAAGTCACCCGCTGAGCCGGCGCACTCAGTTCGCCCGGCGCTCGCTGCGGCATCACCCGACGGCCTCTATCAGAACGGCGAGGCCGCCGGCTGCCGCCAGCGCCAACGTCACCGTCCTTGCTCGCGACGCCGAGACGCGGCGGACCAGGACCGCGCCCACGGCTGCGCCGGCGACCAGACTCAGCACGAGAACCGTCGCCTGACCCCAAGACCAGTGCGGCGACCCGAGGGTCAGCAGGGTCACGACGTTGAGAGCCAAGAAGTACGCCTGCAGCGTCGCGCGCAGCCGCTGCGGGTCCCACCGTGCACCGGTGGCGTAGACGGCGACCGCCGGGCCCCCCGCCGAGGCGAGCACGTTCATCGTGGCGGACCCGACCCCCGCCACCACAGCACCGACCAATCCGGTGTCGCGGGTTCGGCCGGCCGCGACGAGCAGCGCGCCGATCACGATCACACCGCCGGCCGCAGCTCGCAGCGGCCGGGAGTGCACCCCGGACAACAGGTGGGCGAGAACGGGCGTCACCGCGACAGCGGTCAGGAGCACCGGTGCGACCCGTCGCCACATGACCGCACGATGCTCCCGGGCGAGAACGCCGATGTTGACGAGCATCGACAGCACGACGGCGACTCGGACGCCTTCGCGGGCGCCGAATGCGGTGAACAGCAACGGCCCGCCGACGAGTGCGAAGCCGATGCCGCTCACCGACTGCGCCGCCGCGCCGACGGCGACGGCCAGCGCGGCGAGAGCCAACGTCACGAGAG
>JAVEEE010000031.1 GCA_030840615.1 Frankiaceae bacterium
AGAACGGCCGCTACGGCCCCTACGTCAAGCGCGGCACGGAGTCCCGGTCGCTCGAGAGCGAGGAACAGCTTTTCACGCTGACCTACGACGAGGCGCAGGCGCTGCTGGCGCAGCCGAAGACCCGGGGTCGCGGGTCGGGAGCGGCGGCTGCTCTGCGTGAGCTCGGCAACGACCCCGTCAGTGGCAAGCCGGTGGTCGTCCGGGAGGGACGCTTCGGCCCCTACGTCACCGACGGCGAGTCCAACGCGAGCCTGCGCAAGGGTGACTCGGTCGAGGAGGTCACGATCGAGCGAGCGGCCGAGCTGCTCGCGGAACGGCGCGCCAAGGGTCCGGCGACACCACGCAAGCGGGCAGCGAAGAAGGCCGCGAAGGCACCGGCGAAGAAGTCGGCGAAGAAAGCAGCCAAGAAGTCGGCGAAGAAGACCACCGAGGCGGCGGCTGAAACGCCGGAGCCTCCGGTCGACGGCGGCGGCGCCGGAGCCTGAGCCGACCCTGCACAGTCAGCCCTCGAGCGGGCGTGGGCCGGGCGCTGCCTGGCTACAGTGAACGCAGGAAATCGCGGCTTGCGATCGTCCGACAGGAGCCAGGCCATCCCTCGACCCCGACGTCTCAACGCGCCCGGCGCGCGCGTGCGCGAGCTGTCGGATGTGACCTCGGCTCCGCCGGGTGAGCGGGAGGTCCGCAACGTCCTGGGCTTCCGGCAGTTCCGCCGACTGTGGATCGCGCTGACGCTGTCCAGCCTCGGGGACTGGCTCGGTTTCCTCGCCACCACGACCTTGGCGACGGAGCTCGCCGACGGCTACTCGGCCGGCCTCTATGCGATCGCCAGTGTCATCGCTGTGCGGCTCGCGCCGGCCCTCGTCATCGGCCCGTTCGCCGGCGCCTGGGGTGACCGGTTCAACCGGCGCTACACGATGGTCGTGGCGGACGTCCTGCGGTTCGCCTTCTACGCGTCGATCCCGCTGGTTCGCGAGCTGTGGTGGCTGCTCGTTGCGTCGTTTCTCATCGAGTCGCTGTCACTTTTTTGGATCCCCGCGAAAGAAGCGAGCGTCCCCAACCTGGTGCCGCGCAGTCATCTGGAGTCGGCCAACCGCATCAGCCTGATCACGACCTACGGATCGGCGGCTGTCGCATCGACGCTCTTCGCGCTGATCGCGGAGATCAGCCACGTCCTCGGCAACGCTTTCCCGCACTTCCGCAGCAACCCGGTCGACCTCGCGCTCTACTTCGACGCCGTCACGTTCCTCGTCTCGGCGGCGACGGTGCTGACGCTGACCAGCATCTCCAGTCCCCGGCCGCCCGACGACGGCACGACCGAGCGCATCACCACCTGGCACTCGATCGTGGAGGGCTGGCAGTTCATCGGATCGACGAGGTGGCTTCGCGGCCTGGTGGTCGGCATTCTCGGTGCGGTCGCGGCCGGCGCGGTCGCGATCGGTCTCGCCCCCCGCTTCGTTCTCGACCTGCACGCGGGCAACGCTGGTTACGGCGTGCTGTTCGCGACGATCTTCATCGGTCTCGCCAGCGGCATGTTCGCCGGACCGCGGTTGTTTCGCGGCATCTCCCGCCGCCGCGTCATGGGGTTGTGCATCTCGGCGGCCGGCCTGTCTCTGTCACTCGACGCCGTGATGCCCAACCTGCTGCTGGCAATGGTCTTCACGTTCTTCATGGGTGCGTTTGCGGGCGTGGTGTGGGTGCTCGGCATCACGCTTGTGGGCCTCGAGGTCAGCGACGACAAGCGGGCGCGCACGTTTGCCTTCATCTACACGATGATGCGGCTGATGCTGCTCGCCGTCGTTGTGGCGGCGCCTTTCGTCGCTGGTGCGATCGGCCAGCACTCCACGCTCGTGGGGGAGACGCGCATCCGGTTGGACGGTGTCACCGTCACGATGTTCACGGCCGGCATCATCGCGATCGTCGTTGGGCGCATCTGCTTGTCGATGATGGACGATCGGCCCGATGTCCCACTACGCGCGGATCTGTTGGCGGCCATGCGCGGCCGCGATCCGGTGCAAGGGCGTGGTGCGGGCGGTCTGTTCGTCGCCTTCGAAGGTGGTGAGGGCGTGGGCAAGTCGACCCAGGCCCGGTTGCTCGCCGAACGCTTGAAGGCGCGCGGTTATGACGTACTGCTGACATTCGAGCCGGGCGCGACGCCGATCGGCGCGCGCCTGCGTGAGCTGTTGCTCGACCCTGCCAACGCCGCCATGTCTGCGCGAACCGAGGCGTTGCTCTACGCCGCCGACCGTGCGCAACACGTCGCCGAGGTGATCCGTCCCGCACTGGGACGCGGAGCAATCGTGATCACCGACCGCTACGTCGACTCCTCTCTCGCCTACCAGGGCGGCGGTCGGGAGCTCGACGACCACGACATCCGCCGGTTGTCGCGGTGGGCCACCGGTGGGTTGATGCCGGACCTCACCGTCGTGCTCGACCTCGAGGCGACGGCCGGGCTCGGTCGCACAACGGGGCCTGGAGACCGGCTCGAAGCGGAGGAGCTCGCATTCCACGAGCGGGTCCGGACGAGCTTCCGCGAGCTCGCACGTCGTGGTGGGGAGCGTCGTTACCTGCTCCTGGACGTCGGCGCCCTCGACATCGAGCAGGTGCACAGCCGCATCCTCGACCGGGTGGAGTCCGAGCTGCCCGACATGCCTGCCGCCTCGCCCCAGCTGACCATGCCGCTCGCCCGGGTCGAGCCATGAGCCCCGCCTCGGCGACCGCGCGTCCGGCAGGGGTGTTCGCAGGCCTCGTCGGGCAGCGCCTGGTCGTCGACGTGCTGCAGGACGCGGTGCAGAAGGCCGCGACCGGCGGGACCGGCATGACCCACGCGTGGCTGTTCACCGGCCCGCCGGGCTCCGGACGTTCGGTCGCCGCCCGCGCATTCGCAGCCGCGCTGCAGTGCCCCGACGGAGGTTGCGGCCACTGCCATGAATGCCACACCGGTCTGACCGGTGCGCACGCCGATGTCGAGGTCGTGAGCCCCACCGGTTTGTCCTACGGGGTGAAGGAGACCCGCGACCTCGTCAACCGGGCGGCGATGGCGCCGGCCCGCGGCCGTTGGCAGATCACCATCGTCGAGGATGCCGACCGGTTCACCGAGCAGGCGCTCAACGCGTTGCTGAAGTCGATCGAGGAGCCGCCCCCGCGCGCGGTCTGGCTCCTGTGTGCACCCTCGGTCGAAGATCTGCTTCCGACGATCAGGTCCCGCTGTCGCATGCTGACGTTGCGCATCCCGCCTTACGACGACGTGGCCACGCACCTCGAGGCCGAGGGCGTCGACCGGTCGGTGGCGGCGTTCGCGGCGCGTGCCGCTCAGGGCCATGTAGGGCGCGCCCGACGGCTCGCGCAGGACGAACAGGCGCAACGCCGTCGACGTGACGTCCTGGAGCTGCCGTTGCAAGTGGCGACGGTAGGCGGCTGTTTCACGGCGGCGGCCAACCTTGTCGACGCCGCCAAGGAGGAAGCGGCAGCGACGGTCGAGACGATGAACGCTGCGGAAACGTCCGCACTCAAGGACGCGCTGGGCGATGTCGGTGGTCGGGGTCGGGCACGGCCGCGTGGTGCGTCCGCCGCGCTCTCCGACCTCGAGCGACGCCAACGATCGCGTGCGACCCGCACCCAGCGAGACGCCTTGGACCGTGCGCTGGTCGACCTCGCCGCGTTCTACCGCGACGTCCTCGTGCTCCAGCTCGGCGCGCCGGTCGACCTCGTCAACGCAGACCTGCAGACCGCACTGCAACGACTCGCCGAGTCGTCGTCGGCTGAGTCCACGCTTCGCCGTATCGAAGCAGTCCTCGCCTGCCGGGAAGCCGTCGACGCCAACGTCGCGCCGCTCCTCGCCGTTGAAGCAATGGCGCTTGGCCTGCGTCAGGGCTGACGGAGGCCGTACGCTGCGCGGGTGAGCATGGTCATGGCCGTCAGCTTCGAGCGTTACGGTCGGCTCTACTACCTCGATGCAGGTGACCTGACTCCCCGGGTGGGCGACAAGGTGCTGGTGCCGACGGACGGCGGCACCGAAGTGGCCGAGTGCGTGTGGGCGCCGGCCTGGGTAAGCGACGAGATCGGCGGTCTGCCCCGACTTGCCGGGCTTGCGGCTGGTTCGGACCTCGACCGGGACGCACACAACCGGCGCCGTCGCGCTGAGGCCAAGGTCGCCGCCAAACGGCTGATCCGCCAGCACGAGCTGCCGATGAAGGTCGTGGGCGTCGACTATCTGGACCGCGGTGAACCGCGCCGCATCGTCGTGTATTTCTCCGCGCCGCATCGCGTTGATTTCCGCGACCTGGTTCGCGACATGTCACGCACGCTCGACACGAAGGTGGAGCTGCGACAGCTGGGTGCACGTGACGAGGCGCGGGTCCAAGGCGGCATCGGCCCCTGCGGTCGGGACCTGTGCTGCGCGACCTTCCTCAAGGACTTCGAGCCGGTCAGCGTGCGGATGGCGAAGGACCAGGACCTGCCCGTCAACCCGCTGAAGATCTCCGGCGCGTGTGGCCGACTGCTGTGCTGTCTCAAGTACGAGCATCCGCTCTACCAGGAGTTCAAGGCCACGGCGCCGAAGGTGGGTGTGACGGTCGAGAGCCCGGAGGGCGAGGGACGGGTCGTCGGACACAACGTGCCCAGCGACTCGGTGGTCGTCCGGCTCTCGGCAAGCGGGCAGACCTGCCGCTGCTCGCGGGCGAGTGTGTGCGCACCGCGAACCTCCTTCGACGACGCCGTCGCCGCCGGCGCGCGCGCCGAGGCTGAAGGAGAGCCGTCATCCGACGCCTAAGACCGGTCATCCAGGTCGCCGTACCGTTTCTCGTCGCCACGCTGGTCGCCGGCTGCACGTCATCCGGGTCGTCGGCCGCGCCACAACCGAGTGCCACCACCCCGACGTCGTCGTCCACATCGACACCCACGGCAACGTCATCACCGACCAACTCGGCGGCACTCCTGCGGTTCTATGACCAGCGGCTGGCCTGGACCGACTGCGGGAGTGGCTTCGAGTGCGCCGATCTGCTGGTCCCTGTCGACTACGCCAAGCCCGATGGCGCGACGATGAAGGTCGCCGCCGTGCGCAAGCGGTCCAGTGGCACTCACCGAGGGTCGTTGTTCATCAACCCGGGCGGTCCCGGCGCGTCCGGCATCGACTACGCGCGGAACGCGGCCGGGCAGTTCGCCGCGGTCACCACCCACTTCGATCTGGTCTCATTCGACCCGCGGGGTGTCGGCCAGTCGCGCCCCGTTCGTTGCGTCAGCAGCAGCCAGCTGGACGCGCTCATCCATGTCGACCCGACCCCGGACAGCGCCGCCGAGCACGCTGCGCTCGTGCGCAGCAGCCGATCGTTCGCGCAGGACTGCTGGGACCGCAACCACGGCTACCTCGAGCACGTCGGGACGATCGACGCCG
>JAVEEE010000058.1 GCA_030840615.1 Frankiaceae bacterium
CATCAGCTTCGTGGGCGCGTTGCGGATCACCTTCGGCACCGGGTCGGCGGGGCGCTCCTCCACCGTCCGGCGCGCCTCGCCGAGGGCGCGGTAGACGGCGTTGCTCTTCGGCGCCAGCGCCAGGTAGATCGTGGCCTGGGCCAGGTTGAGCCGGGCCTCCGGCAGACCGACCATCTCGAGTGCCTGCGCGGCGGCCACGGCGACGCCGAGGCCGGGCGGGTCGGCGAGCCCGACGTCCTCGCTGGCCAAGATCACCAGTCTGCGGGCGATGAAGCGTGGATCCTCCCCCGCTTCGATCATGCGGGCCAGGTAGTGCAGCGACGCATCGACGTCGCTGCCGCGGATGCTCTTGATGAAGGCGCTGACCACGTCGTAGTGCTGATCTCCCTCACGGTCGTAGCGGACGGCCGCCCGGTCAACGGCCTGTTCGAGGGTGCCGAGGTCGACCTCCTCCTTGCCGAGCGCCTCGGCCGCTCCTGCTGCGGCCTCGAGCGCAGTCAACGCCCGCCGGGCGTCGCCGCCGGAGAGCCGGAGCAGGTGTTCGAGTGCGTCCTCCGCGAGGGTCACGCGGCCGCCCAGCCCGCGGGCGTCCACCAACGAGCGTTCCACGAGCGTACGAATGGCCGCCTCGTCGAGCGGTTCGAGGGTGAGGAGCAGCGACCGGGACAGCAACGGAGCAATGACGGAGAAGAAGGGGTTCTCGGTCGTCGCGCCGACGAAAGTCACCAGACCGGCCTCCACGCCGGGCAGCAGCGCGTCCTGCTGCGACTTGTTGAACCGGTGCACCTCGTCGACGAACAGCACCGTGCGCTCGCCACCAAGGGCGAGCCGGTCCTTCGCCTCCTCGATGGCCGACCGCACGTCCTTCACGCCCGCGGTGACGGCCGACAGCTCCACGTAGCGGCGATCGGTCGCGATCAGCCGGGCGACCGTCGTCTTGCCGCTGCCCGGTGGGCCCCACAGGAGCGCGCTCGTCGTGCCGCCACCCTCGACGAGCCGCCGAAGCGGCGAACCCGGCCCGAGCAAATGGTCCTGGCCGACGACCTCGTCGAGCGTAGCCGGGCGCATCCGCGCTGCGAGGGGTGCCACGGCGCGGGCGGCGTCTTCCGCCGCCTGCGCAAAGAGATCGCCGGACACGTACCGACCCTATGCCGGGCTCTGCCGGGTGCGGCAGGTCCAGGCGGTGCGGCGGTCGGGCTTAGAGTCCGGTCGATGCCCGACCTGGACGAGATCGCCGGAGCGCCGCCCACGACGACCGTGACGGAGACCGTCGACCGACTACGCGCGATTCTCGCCGTGCTCCCGGACGACGACGGGGTGGCGCATTTCACCCGGATGTATCTGGACGTGACGCAAGGCGTCGGCCAGGCGCTGGTCGGCCGGCCGCTGCGCGACCCTGCCTATCTCGCCCGGCTCGACGTCGTGTTCGCGAACCTCTACCTCTCCGCTTTCGCTGCGTCCGTGCGGCGTCCGGCCGAGCTGCCGCGCGCGTGGGCTCCGCTGTTCGAGTGCCGGCGACGTCGTGGGATCGCACCGGTGCAGCACGCGGTGGCCGGCATGAACGCCCACATCAACCGCGACCTCCCCATCGCCTTGGTGGCGACAGCCACCGACCTCGGGCTGACCCTGGACGAAAGCAGCCCGCAGCACGCCGACTTCATCACCGTCAACACGCTGCTGTCCGAGGCCGAGCAGCGGGTGAAGAAGAGCCTCGTCACCGGCCTGATCGGTTTCCTCGATCGACTCTTCGGCACGTTGGATGACCGGGTGGCGATGTGGGACATCTCCCGAGCTCGGGACGCGGCGTGGGCCAACGCCGAGCTGCTCTGGGCGGTGCGCGACGACCCGCACCTGTCCGCGGGCCTGATCACGACCTTGGACCGAACAGTTGGCTTCGCGGGGCGAGGTCTGCTGGTGCCCAGCTTCTGGCGGTTCTGGTGACGCTCCGCTAGAGCTCGGGGCGGACGTCGATGCCGGCTTCCTTGCGCTGCCGCTCGGTGACGGGTGTCGGCGCGCCGGTCAGCGGGTCGCCGCCGGAGGATGCCTTCGGGAAGGCCATGACCTCGCGGATCGCGTCGGTGCCCGCAAGGGTGGCGGCCAGCCGGTCGAGCCCGAAGGCGATGCCGCCGTGCGGCGGCGGGCCGTAGTTGAACGCCTCGAGCAGGAAGCCGAACTTGCTTTGCGCCTCGTCCCTGGTCAGGCCGATCACGTCGAAGACCCGCTGCTGCATCTCGCGTTGATGGATACGGATCGACCCGCCACCCAGCTCCATCCCGTTGCCGACCACGTCGTAGGCCCGCGCCAGCGCATGCTCGGGGTCGTCGTGGAAGGTTGCCGCATAGGCCTCGGTCGGGGCGGTGAATGGGTGATGCACCGCGGTCCAGCCCGCCACCGCTCCCTCGGCTACCGCGGGGTTGTCGCTCGACACCGGCTCGAACATCGGCGCGTCGACGACCCAGAGGAACCGCCACTCCTCCTCCCGGACCAGACCTCGCTGTCGAGCCACCGCGTTGCGCAACGCCCCGAGCAGCTCCAACGTCGTACGACGCGGACCTGCGGCAAACAGGATCGCGTCGCCGGGCGCCGCACCGGCAGCGGCCGGCAACGACGTCAACCGCTCTGCTTCCAGCTTCGTGATCGAGCCGCGCAGCTCCGAGCCGCCATCACCGGTTGCAGGGTCGGGCACGAGCAGCCAGGCAATGCCCTTCGCGCCGCGCGAACGCGCCCATTCCTGCCAGCCGTCGAGCTCCTTGCGGGTGTAGCCGGCGCCACCCGGTACGACGACGGCGCCGACGTGCTCTGCCTGGAACACCCGGAACTCAGTTCCCTGCATGTGTTCGGTGAGGTCGACGAGCTCGAGCTCGAAGCGGAGGTCAGGCTTGTCGGAGCCATAGCGGCGCATCGACTCCCAGTAGGTGATCCGCGGAAACGGCGTCGGCAGCTCGACACCCAGAACGTCGCGCCACAGCTCGGCAAACAGCTCTTCGGTCAGCGCGAAGACGTCTTCCTCGTCGAGGAACGACATCTCGATGTCGAGCTGGGTGAACTCCGGCGTGCGGTCGGCGCGGAAGTCCTCGTCGCGGAAGCACCGCGCGATCTGGTAGTAGCGCTCGAGTCCGGCGACCATCAGCAGCTGCTTGAACAGCTGCGGCGACTGCGGCAGCGCATACCAGTGACCCGGTTGCAACCGAACCGGGACGAGGAAGTCACGCGCTCCCTCGGGGGTCGACCGGGTGAGGTAAGGCGTCTCGACGTCGACGAACTCGTGCCGCTCCATGACTCGCCGGATGACCGACACGATCTTGGCGCGGGTGCGCAACGCTGACGCCGGCCCGGTACGACGAAGGTCGAGGTAGCGGTATCGCCACCGCGTCGTCTCGTCGACGCCGCTGTCGATCGGCTCGGAGCCGTGGATCGGAAACGGTGGTGTCTCGCTCTCGCTCAATACCTCGACGGCCGTCGCGACGACCTCGATATGTCCGGTCGAGAGGTCGGGGTTCTCGTTGCCTTCCTTGCGCGCGCCGACCTCTCCGGTCACCTTGATGCACCACTCGTTGCGCAGCGCATGCACGTCCGGCAGGTCTCGGCTGACGACCTGAACGACTCCGCTGGCGTCGCGCAGGTCAAGGAAGGTCACGCCTCCGTGATCGCGCCGGGTGGCAACCCAACCAGTGAGCACGACGGTGGCCCCGACGTCGTCACGGCGCAGCGCCCCCGCCTGGTGGGTGCGGATCACGTCAGCCTCTCCTTGATGGTCGTCACGATGGCGTCCAGCGGGACCTGCACCTGGTCGCCGGTGACGAGGTCCTTGAGCTGCGCAGCGCCGGCCTCGAGGTCGCGGTCACCGACAACCAGAGCGAGCCGCGCTCCGGACCGGTCCGCAGCCTTCATCGCGCCTTTCAGCCCGCGGTCGCCGAAGGCGAGGTCGGCAGCGACACCTTGCCGGCGCAGGTCGTCGACCAGCACGAGCAGTCGAGACTTGGCTTCGTCGCCGAGCGGCACCGCGAAGACGTCACATCGCGACGCAGCCGCCCACCGCACCCCCTCGGCGCGCATGGCCAACACCGTCCGGTCGACACCGAGCGCCCAGCCGACGCCGGGCATCGGCGGCCCACCCACGTCCTCGGACAAGCCGTCGTAGCGTCCACCGCCGCCGACGGCGCTCTGTGCGCCGAGCCCGTCGTGGGTGAACTCGAACGTCGTCCGCGTGTAGTAGTCGAGTCCGCGGACGAGCCGAGGGGCCTCGACCCACTGCACACCGAGGTCGCCGAGGTGCCGGCGTACGGCGTCGTAGTGGTCCCGGCAGGCATCGCACAGGAACTCACCGACCACGGGCGCGCCGGAGACCTGCGCTTGAACCTCGGGCCGCTTGTCGTCGAGCACCCGCAACGGGTTGATCTCGACGCGTCGCCGGGTTTCCTCGTCGAGGTCGAGAGCGCGAAGAAACGCCTGCAGCTGCTCCCGATAGACCGGGCGGCACACCGCGTCGCCCAGGGAGTTGAGCATCAGTTGCACCTGGCGCAGACCCAGGTCCGCGTAAGCGTGGACGGCGAGGCTGACGATCTCCGCATCGAGCGCTGGGTCGTCGACGCCGAGAGCCTCCGCACCGACCTGACTGAAATGGCGATAGCGACCTGCTTGCGGTCGCTCGTAGCGGAAGAACGAGCCGGCGTACCACAGCTTCACCGGCAGCTGTCCGGCGTGCAGCCGGTGCTGCACCGTGGCGCGCACCACGCCGGCCGTGCCTTCCGGCCGAAGGGTCACGTGGTCGTCGCCGCGGGTGACGAACGAGTACATCTCCTTCGTCACGACGTCCGTCGACTCGCCGACCCCGCGCTCGAACAGCGCGGTCTCTTCGAACACCGGCGTCTCGACGTAGCCGTAGCCGGCGCGGCGCAACGGGGCAGCCATCACCTCACGCACGTGCAGCCACAGCTCGGACTCCGGTGGCAACAGGTCGAACGTGCCCTTCGGAGCCCGGAAAGCAGCGCTCATAGCCCGCGTGCCGGTGGCGGAGACGCCGTCGACGCGTCGGCCAGCTCGAGCAGGAACGGGTTGGTGGCGCGCTCCCGGCCGATCGTCGTGTCCGGTCCGTGCCCGGGATGCACGACGGTGTCATCCGAAAGACTCAGCGGCACGCGCACCAGCGACCGCTGCATCTCCTCGAACGACCCGCCTGGGAAGTCGGTGCGGCCGATCGAGCCGGCGAAGAGCAGGTCGCCGGAGAAGAGCACCCCCTCGGCGGCGAAGGTGATCGAACCGGGAGTGTGACCTGGCGTCCCGTCGACCTGGAGCTCCATGCCCGCGAGACCGACGAGCTCGCCGTCTCGCAGCTCGCGCACGTCGTCGGGCTCGGCCCAGTCGAGGCGACCGAGGATCGGAGTCCCCGGCGGGGCCCCGACGGCACTGTTGGGGTCGGTGAGCATCGACCGGTCCGCGGGGTGGATCAGCGCGGGCACACCCCTGGCCCCACAGACCGGGACGACTGACCAGATGTGGTCCACGTGTCCGTGCGTCAGCAGGACCGCGACCGGCTGGAGCCGGTGTTCTGCGAGCACAGCGTCGAGCGGTGCCTCGGCGCCGTGACCGGGGTCGATGACCACGCACTGCTCGCCGGCTGCGGGCGCGACAACCCAGCAGTTGGTCTGCCAGGGACCGGCCGGGAACCCGACGACGAGCACGGACGTCCTTTCGGAACGGAAGAGAATGGTGGAGATCTCGGCCGAGCCTATCGAGCAGCCCTGCTGCTCCGCGAACCAGAATCGTGGCGTCCGTAGACTTGGCGCGACTCGTCGTACGACGGCATCGCCCGATCCGGAGGAACACCCCCGTGGCCAACAGTCGCCGCCGCGAGCGCGAGCTTGCGCGTCGTCGCTACGAACGCCGTCGCCTGCGCGAACAGCAGCAGCGCGCCCGCCGCCGACGACGCAACACCATCGCGGGTGCCAGCGCGGGCACGGCCGCAGTGATCGCGCTGATCGTCTTTCTGGCGGTGCACTTCTCCGGCGGGTCGGACAAAGCCTCCGCCGCTCCTCGCACGACGCCGCCGGTCTCTGCGACCCCCACGCCGTCAGCCACGCCGCCACCACCGCCGGCGCCGACCAAGTGCGCGCAGATCAAGCCCAACCCACCCGCCAAGGGGCAACCCACCGTCCCGCCGGTCTCAGGCAAGGCGCCGACCAAGCTCGTCATCAAGGACATCAAGCACGGCCACGGGCCGGCTGCCAAGAAGGGCTCCAGCGTCTCGGTCACCTACATCGGCATCTCCTGCTCCACCGGCAAGGTTTTCGACGCGTCCTACCTGCACGGAAACCAGCCGTTCGAGGTCAAGCCACTCGGCCAGGCCTCGGTGATCCAGGGGTGGAACCAGGGGCTCGTTGGTGTGCGCGCCGGCGGTGTCCGGGAGCTGGTCATCCCGGCGGCGTTGGGCTACGGCCCGGCGGGCAATCAGGGCATCAAACCCAACGAGACGCTGATCTTCCTCATCACGGTCAAGTCGGTGCAGGCTTGACGGCTGCTCGGGCCACCGCCGCGTTCCTTGCCGCCGGTGCGCTGGCAGCCTGCGGCGGATCGAGCAGCGGCGGTGCCGGCGCGGACCGCCTGCAGGCCGCAAGCCAGGTGCGCCAGCTGCCCGGCAGCCAGATCTC
Source organism: Frankiaceae bacterium (assembly GCA_030840615.1). Classification (GTDB taxonomy): domain Bacteria; phylum Actinomycetota; class Actinomycetes; order JAFAQI01; family JAFAQI01; genus JAFAQI01. The sequence continues at coordinate 6,648 of JAVEEE010000058.1, forward strand.
CTGCCAGGACCCTTCCGGTGACCAGCCGGACAAGCA
>JAVEEE010000084.1 GCA_030840615.1 Frankiaceae bacterium
ACGACCGCACCGGCGCCGACGAGCGCGCCGGTCCGCACGATCGCGCGATGAAGGATCACCGAACCGGACCCGACAAGGGACCCGTCCTCGATCGTGCAGCCCTCCAGGTGCGCGATGTGACCGATCACACACTCGTCCCCGATGCGGGTCGGATGCTCGTCGGTGGCGTGGACAACGGTCCCGTCCTGGACCGAGGTGCGGGCGCCTACGGATATGTGCCCGTAGTCACCGCGCAGGACCGCGCCTGGCCAGACCGTCGACTCGGGGCCTATCGTCACCGAGCCGATGACCACCGCGTCAGGGTGGACAAATGCGGACGGATCGATGGTCGGGACGCGCTCGCCCAGGGCGAAAATCGGCACTGTTGCCTCCTCGTTTCGAGCCGCATCGTGCCAGATCAGGTGTTCTTCAGGCTTGCGCTGGTACGGTGCGCGGCGCCGCCGCACGAAAATGACGCGGCTTGCGGGCACAACTGAAGGCGTTTGCGCGTTGTACCCGCGCTGGAACAGGGAAGGCAGGACCCGATGGCAACCGATTACGACCAGCCGCGTACTGACGACGAGCTGGGCGAAGACAGTCTCGAAGAGCTGAAGGCACGCCGCGACGCCCAGGCCGGAGCGGTCGATGTCGACGAGGCGGAGCTCGCCGAGTCGCTCGAACTCCCCGGCGCCGACCTCTCGGGCGAAGAGCTCACGGTGCGCGTCGTACCGAAGCAGTCCGATGAGTTCACGTGCAACAGCTGCTTCCTCGTGCGTCACCGCAGCCAGCTGGCCAATGAGAAGAAGATGATCTGCCGCGAGTGCGCCCAGTAAAACGCCCAGTAGCGCGCTCGGTGAGGACGGTGCACCCGGCGGTGGGCGATGACGACCTGTCGTCGGTCGTCGCCCGACTGACGAACGACGAGGCGCTCGACCGCCGCACCCGTGCGGGTCTGGTCGGGCGGCTGGCTGTTCTCATGGCCACCCAGGGCCGCCGGCTGGTCGACGTCGTCATCGACGTCGCGCCGCACATCCCGATCCGGGACCGGGCGACGCTCCGTGCACACCACCACGGGCTGGACAACGACGAGCTGGCGACCTCCTTGATCGCTACGGCGAGCCGTGTCACCGGGGCGATCGGAGCGGCCGGGGGCATACTGTCGACGGTCGAGTTGGCGGCGCCGCCGCTGTTGCTGTCAGCGCCGATCCAGGTCGCGGCCGAGACGCTCGCCGTCGTCGCCGTCGAGGTGAAGCTGATCGCCGAGCTCCACGAGGTCTACAGCCGCGCACCCGCCGGCACGCCGGCGGTCCGCGCCGCGGCCTATCTCGGTGCCTGGTCGCGACGGCGGGGCATCGATCCGTTCAGCGGTGGTCCCGGGCTCACCGAGGTCATCGGCGGCGCCGCCCGCCGCGAGCTCAGGCAGCGGTTGCTGCGTCGCGCCGGCCGCAACGTGACCACCGTGGTCCCGTTCCTTGCCGGCGCAGTCGCCGGCGCCGCTCTCAACCAGCGCGAGACCCGACGCCTCGGCGAGCGCATCGCCGCGGATCTGCGTCCTAGTCGTGCCGCGCGTCGATGAAGTCCCTGGTCAGCTCCGCGGTCCGCTCCGGGTGCTCGAACTGGGGGACGTGGCCGCAGTCATGCAGAACGACGGACTGGGCGCCGGGCACCGCCTCGACGACGTGGCGTTCGAACGATGCAGGCACCAGCCGGTCGCGGTCACCCCACACGAACAGCGCGGGCACGGTCATGGTCGGCAGCCGGTCCCAGAAGCCCTGCTCGCCGAACGCCTCTTCGAGATAGATCTGGCGCAGGCTTGCGAAGAAGGCCCGCCGGTGCCGGTAGTCCCGCATCACCCGCTGGTGCTCGTCGGCGGCGGCGTCGTACCACTGGCGGGGTAGCCGGTCGGGTTTGGCGAACATGCTCCGCGTGCCGGCGACGATCGCGCGGTGACCGAGCGGCAACCGGGCGATGACGGCGTCCGGTGGCAGCAGCTTGACCAGCGGGACGAACTGTCGCATCCGACGGAACGCAGGGGAGGGGCAGAGCAGCACCATCCGGGTGATCGCGTCCGGATGTTCGAGACCGGCTTCGATCGCGACCCGGCCCCCGAGGGAGTTGCCGACGAGCGCGGCCGGGCGGGCGCCGACGTCGCGTTGGAAGGCGTCGAGCCAACGAGCGAGGTCGGACGGTCGGTAGTGCCAGCGGGGGGCGGCGCTCGCGCCGAACCCGGGGAAGTCCGGGGCGAGCACCCGGTGGTCACGAGCGAGGTCGACGATCAGCGGGAGCATCGACGCGTTGGTCGCGCCGAGGCCGTGGAGCAGGATCACCGGCGGCGCGTCGTGGGGACCGGCCTCCAGGTAGGCCGTGCGGACGCCCAGCACGTTGCGTACCCGGGCGACCGGGTGGGTCGGTGGCCGGATGCCGACGTCGAACGCGCCGTCCATCTGCAGGGCGAGCGCGAGGTTGCCCCGCACGGTCAGGCCGTGGGCGAGGAAGGCCTCGACGCCGCTGAGCCGGCCCTCGAGCACCGCGGCGAGTGTCGCCGGTTCGGCGGTCACGGTGGCATCCGCGTGGTTGACGCTTCCCCGGGTCAGCCGCACCCGGCCGTCGTCCAGGTGCAGCGTCCAGCTCCCGACCGGCGGCGAGGAGAACACGACCCGCCCGCGCACGTCGGCCAGGGCCGCACCGACGCCCTGACGCACCCGGGCGCTGAACAACGCGTCCAGGTTGGGAATCGCCGCCAGGCGACGTGCGCTCGGGACCGGAGCAGGCTGAGCCACGCCTGAACGGTACGCCGCACTTACCCGCGGTAAGCGCCAACCTCCCCTCGGCGTGTCGCCCCGCGGCCGCCGGCCCTAGGCAGCCGTCTCCTCGAGCCCCGGGGGGAGCGAGCCGGTCGACCGGTGCCACGACGCCGCAACCTTCTTCTGAGCGGCCAGCCGGGCCAGCCCGACGACGGCCCCGGACACGACTGCCCAGGCCACGGCTTCGGGCCAGGTGACGGCGGGGTGCTCGGGATTGGCCGGTGGCGCCTTGCCACTCGCGGCCTTCCACGTGAAGGCCAGCGTCTTGCGCGCCACCATCGCCCCGAACAGCGAGGCGACCAGCGCCATCAACTTGTAGCCGGACTTGCCGCTCTGCTCGTCGCGCGCCATCTCGCCCTCACCTCGTCGGTCGTTCGCAGTCTTCTACCCGCGGGTCGTACCCGCCGCACGTGGCCCGGTGGCTGACCTGGGTGAACCTCGTCGCCGTCGCGCTGTCGTTCGGGACTGACAGGATGCCGCGCGTGCACACACTGTCGCTCGCGCAGGCCCGCCGGCTCGCGCTGGCGGCGCAGGGATTCGCGCGCGGCCGGCCCGCAACGACCCCGACCCGTCGACACCTACGCCTCTTGTTGCAGGTCACCCAGCTGTTGCAGATCGACAGAGTCTACGTACTGATGCGCGCGCACTACCTTCCGGCCTGGTCGCGCCTCGGCGGCTACGACCGCGCGCTCGTCGACCGGATGGCGTTTCGCGACCGGGAGCTGTTCGAATACTGGGGCCACGAGGCCTCGTTGTTGCCGGTCGCGCTGCACCCGCTGCTGCGCTGGCGGATGAAGCGGGCCGAGGAGAAGTACGAGACCTGGGGGCGGGTCGCACAACTTGCCAGGGAACGCCCCGGCTACGTGGACCACGTGCTCGACGCCGTGCGCGCTCATGGGCCCATGACCGCGGGGGAGCTGGCCGAAGAGGAGGAACGCAACGTCGTTGACTGGGGGTGGAACTGGACCGACGCGAAGACAGCGCTGGAGTTCTTGTTCTGGACCGGCCGGGTGTCGACGAAGGACAGACGCAACTTCGAACGGGTCTACGACGTCTCCGAGCGGGTCATCCCGCCGGCCGTCTACAACCTCCCGACTCCCAGTGAGGAGGAGGCGCACCGGCAGCTCTTGCTGCTCGCCGCGCGTTCCTGCGGCGTCGCAACGGTGGCGGACCTGGCCGACTACTTCCGCATCCGCAACCCACTGGCCAGGCCGCGTATCGCCGAGCTCGTGGAAAACGGCCAGCTCGAGGAAGCGGCTGTTCAAGGCTGGCGCCACCCGGCATACGTCCTGCCGGGATTCGTCGTGCCCCGCCGGGTCGATGCGCGGGCGCTGCTGGTGCCCTTCGACCCGCTGATCTGGGAGCGCGATCGCGCCGAGCGGCTCTACGGCTTTCGCTATCGCGTGGAGATCTACGTGCCGGCGGAGCGGCGCGTCCACGGCTACTACGTGCTGCCTTTCCTGCTCGGTGACCGGCTGGTGGCACGGGTCGACCTCAAGAGCGATCGG
>JAVEEE010000101.1 GCA_030840615.1 Frankiaceae bacterium
CATCAGCGGCCTGGTCCGGAGCGAGGAACAGGGCCGCGGTGCCCGATCCGACCGAGCAGGACGGCGCCTGCTCCTCGACGTTGCGCAGCAGGTAGTGGAGGCCGACGAACGCTCCCGTCGCAGCGACGAGCGCCGCGGCCAGCACGGCAACCCAGCGGCGACGGCGCACGGGCGCATTGTGCTCTGTCGCCATAGGTGCCCTGTCGCCGTAGGAGCCCTGTCCTCGTGCCGATGCAGCGTCGCGGTAAGGGAGACGTATCTGCAGGCATGAGCGGCACTGTCGCCGGGGTAGGCCCTCCTCGATGCCTGCCACGACGATGACGATCGCCGAGCGCTACACGCTGCGCGAAGAGCTCGGCGGCGGTGGGATGGGCGTCGTCTGGCACGCCTACGACGAGCTCCTGCAGCGCGACGTCGCGGTCAAGGAGGTGCGCTTCCCGCCGGGCGTCTCGGTTGCGGACCGCGAACGTCTGGCGGAGCGGACCCTTCGCGAGGCGCGGGCCGTCGCAGCGATCGACACCGCGGCGGCGGTCCGGGTCTTTGACATCGTCGAGCAGGACGGTCGGCCGTGGATCGTGATGGAGCTCGTGCGAGGGCGCACGCTGACCGAGGTGCTGGGTGAGCACACCGCGCTCCCGTCGGACGAGGTCGCGCGCATCGGGTTGAGCGTGCTCGAGGCGCTCGAGGTCGCTCATCGCAGCGGCGTCCTGCATCGCGACGTCAAACCGAGCAACGTGATCATGGGCGCGGACGGCCGCATCGCGCTCACCGACTTCGGCATCGCGACCGACGATGCAGGCGCAGCCGACGCGACGACGAGCGTCGTGGTGGGATCACCTGGTTATCTGGCGCCGGAGCGTGCTGAGGGCAAGGCGGCCACGCCGGAGTCCGACCTCTGGTCCCTCGGTGCCACGTTGTGGACTGCAGCCGAAGGCCGGCCTCCCTACGCCGGCGACACGGCTTTCGCGGTGCTGGCGGCGATCACCGCCAACGATCCACCCGAGTGCGGGCGCTGCGACGGTCCGCTCGCAGGCGTGATCCGCGCCCTCATGGCCCGCGATCCGGCGGACCGGCCAGGTCCCGAAGACGTGCGGTCGGCACTCGAGGAGGTCTGCCGGGAATCCCGGCTCCGGGCAGCGCAAGGCGCCGAGCCCTCGGTGAGCCGCCCCGAGACCGACGGCCGCACCTGGCCGCTGCTCGTCGCGCTCGGCCTCGTGTTGCTCCTCGCCGCCGGCATTCTCACGGCTGTGCTGCATGTGAACTCCACCGGTGGCGGGGCTCAGCCGGATCCCTCGGCGGGAGCGGACAGGAGTGGCGACGCCGGCCTGCTGCCCGCAGGTTGGCACCGTTACGCGGCACCGAGCGGTTGGTCGATCGGCATACCGGACGGATGGCAGGTCCTCCCGGCCGGCACGGGCGTCCGTTTCGAGGACCCGGCCGGCGGCCGCTACGTGGAGGTGGCCAGCCAGTTTCCTGCGTCGGCGTCCGCAGTGGGGGCCTGGCAGGCCGAGGAGCAGGCGTTCGCCTCCTCGCACACGGCGTACCAGCGGGTCGCGATCCAGCCGGTGACTGTCGATGGCGCCCGGCAGGCGGCTGACTGGGAGTTCACCTACGAGGACGGGGGAGCCGCGCTGCACGCGGTGGACCACGCCGTCGTCGTCGGGCGCCACGGCTACGCGGTGTTCTTCCAGACCCACACCGACCGATGGGAGGCGTCGCAGCGGCTGAGGGAGCGGGTTCTGTCGACCTTCAACGTGCACGCGTGACGGAAAAGTGACAACTGCGGCCCCCAGCGGGGCTCGCCGTCGGGTTTCCCTTTAACATCACCCCGTGCCGAGCGCCCGGGTCTCGCTCGCTCCGGAACCCCAAAGTGTCGGGCGCGCTCGTCGTCTCTTGCGGGAGAGCCTCGCGACGTGGGGGCTCGACAACCTGGAGTTCGCGGCGAGTCAGGCACTCACCGAGCTCGCCACGAACGCGGTCATCCACGCCCGAACGGACTTCGACGTCCTGCTGGAGTGGACCGATGGCGCGCTGCACGTCGGTGTCGAGGACCGATCAGCGCGAATGCCGGTGCAGCGGTCTTACGCCATCGACGCGGCGACCGGCCGTGGGCTGCGTCTCGTCAACCGGCTGTGCCGCTCGTGGGGCGTGGAGCGGACCGACGCGGGCAAGCGGGTCTGGTTCGAGATCGCTGACGTCGCAGGCGCGGAGGACTACGACGACCCGGTGACCGACTGGAGCGGCTGGATCGATGCCGACGAGGTCGAGGAGGGTCCGGCAAGCGGCGCGCTGGCCCGGGCAGCATGACCACTCCCGAACTCGCGTGCGTTCGCATGCAGGGCGTTCCGGTGCGACTCTGGCAGCTGTCGCAGGAGCACAGCGACGAGCTGTTGCGGGAGTTCATGCTCATCGCGGCCGAACGGCGGCGCAGCCACTCCGATCATGACGTGCCGCAGCGCCTCACTGCCCTGATCGACGAGCTGAACTCGCAGTACGCCGGCTTCTCCGAGGCCAACGAGGGGTTGCTCGGCGATGCTGCCGCGGCGGGACTCGACAGCATCGACCTCGTCTACGAGATTCCGGCCGCGGTCGCAGACGCGGCGACCCGGCTCGGCGATCTGCTCGACGCGGCGGACGACTACTGCCGACGGGGCGAGCACCTGCTCACGCTGGCGACGCCTGCTCCGCAGGTAGCGTTTCGCCGCTGGTTCCTCAACGAGTTCGTGCGACAGATTGCCGGCGAGCCACCCCTGCCCTGGCCCGACTACGCCGAGCAGGTACGGATCTAGGCCGAGGGCGTCTTGGCCGGATGCGCTGCGCGGCTCGGGTGATCCGTCGACGGGGCCGGCGTCGCAGCAGTCGACGGGCGCGTGCCCGGCCGCGGCTTCCGGCTGCCGGCGCGCTGGTCCGCCTTGGCCGACTTGTCGTTCGGGGCGGCACTCGACTTGCCGTGCGGGGCCGCCGCGGCTCCGTGTTGGCCGGCTTGACACTTGCTGTCGGAGGCCAGGCCGCAGACACCCTGGCCCTGCTCGACCCCGGTCTGGCCCGGCGTGCGGGCGAGATCGGAGACAGCGGGCCCCTGATGCTTTCCCTGAGTCCCGGGCTCACTGCCGGACGTGTCGTTGCCCGGCGCGTCGCCGGCCGGGCCGGGTGTCTTCGAGTGTCCGTTCGCGGGGTGGGAGTGGCTGCTGTGATGGTGGCCGACCAGCGGCATCGTCCCGGTCGCCGCGGCGGCCACGCCGCTCACGATCACCACACCGCCACACAGTGTGGCGGCGAAGAGCTTGAGGTTGTCGGCAGGCCGTAGCAACCGCAACCGGCGCGATGATCGGTGCGACTGACGGAAGGCAGCGAGCGCGGCCGCCTCGCCGGGCAGCGGTGCCTCGGCCGGTGCTGTCGCCGCGGCGAGAACCGCCGCAACCAGCGTGTCCTCGACGTCCAGGTGATCGCTCATGTCACCCGTCCAACCGTCCTGAGTCGCCATCGCGTTACAGCTGATCCGCTGGGGAGCCGGCCTGGAGGATCGTCTCCAGGCGCTTGAGCCCTCGGTGGGCCAGCACCCGGACGGTCCCTGGTTGCTTCCGGAGAAGCTCCGCCGTGCCCGCGACGTCGAGGTCCGCGATGAAGCGGAGGGCGACCACCTCGGCCTGATCACGGGGAAGCCGAGCGATGAGCGCCAGCGCGGCCTCGGTGGTGATGATCTCGTCCACGCTGGCGGCGACGTCGCTCTCCGCCGGCCGGTCCGGAAGGGCATAGAGGGCCACGTCCGGGCGACGTGCGCTCGCCCGCATGTCGTCCATCCAGCGGTGTCGCGCGATGCTCATGACCCAACCCCGGAAGGCGGCCGGCTCAGCGCCTGAGAACGAGCTGAGGCCGCGCACCACCTGGAGCCAGGTCTCGGCGGCCAGGTCCTCGGCCCGGTGGCCCGCTACGACGCGGAGGTAGCGCAGCACGGCCGGCTGGGTCGCGCGGAACAGCGCGGTGAAAGACGCCTCGTCGCCACGCTGCGCCGCAGCGAGGTTCTCGACGAAGGCCTCCGGAGTCATCTGTCTCATTGTCGGCCCCTCGGCAGCCCCACTGCAGGCGGATGAGCGAAATCCGCCAGACTGCCCGGGTGCCTGTGCTGCTCATCGTGCACCACACGCCGTCGCCCGCGACGCAGGAGCTGCTCGAGGCGGCCCTGTCCGGCGCCCGTGACCCGGGTGCCAACGACGGCTCGGTCGAGGTCGTCGTCCGGCCGGCTCTGACGGCCGGTGTCGTCGATGCACTGAACGCGGATGGTTACCTGCTGGCCACGCCGGCGAACATCGGTTACATCTCGGGCGCGCTCAAGCACTTCTTCGACACGATCTACTACCCGTGCCTGGAAGCCACCCGAGGGCGGCACTACGCCGCCGTCGTACACGGCAACCTCGACGCGGGCGGGGCCCTGCGCGCGCTCGAGGCCATCACGACCGGGCTGCGGTGGAGCGCCGTCGCCCCGGTGGTGACGGTGACCGGCTCGCCGAGTCGCGACGACCTCACGGCCGTGCACGACGCGGCCGCGACTCTCGCCGCCACCCTCGGCACAGCCTGAGCCCGGACAACGCGCGGGGCTTGTTGCGCGTGTAATTGCTGTGCGTCGCGGTGTTGCATGCGGGATGGCCACGGTCGGAGCGCTGGCCGTGGCCGCCTGCGGCGGGCCGCAGCACGCGCCGCACCGGCTCGCGGCGACGTCCCGGCCGATGCAGACCGTGGAGTCTCCCGGGCCCATCCTGCGGCCGACGCCA
>JAVEEE010000132.1 GCA_030840615.1 Frankiaceae bacterium
CTCGGGGATGCCGGCCTTCCGCAGCGCGGCGAGGAGCCCCTGGCAGGTCCGCAAGGTCTGCCAACGTCCGACGATCGCCGGCCGGGTGGCGGACGGGGATGTGCTTGACGGCGTGCCTTGCGTCTTCCCAGCGGAGTTACCCCCGGACTCCCCCGAGCCGCAACCAGCCACGAGTGCCGCAATTGCAAGCGCACAGCCGGCGATCTGCTTGCGCATGACTCCCCTGCCGTGTCGTGCACCTCCACGCGTCGCGCGAGCGATTCGCTCACCTTGGCACGGTCAGAAGCGATCGTCACCGCTCCGGCCACCGGACCGGCAATCGTGAACCGCCGGCGCTCCCGCTGCGTCGACTTCGCTGCGGCGTCCAACCGTGCCCGGGCGACGTCTCGCCGCGGCGAATCCCCCTAGGGAGGCGCCGGCGACGTCGGAGCATCGACACGGGAGTCACTGCGACCACGACGACGGCTATTCGATGCACCGCCGAGTGCACGAGCCCAAGCTGACCGAAGGTCTTGGGAACCCGGAGAAGGCCCCAGTGATGGGGAGGCCAGACCTTGACGAACGCGCGGCCGATCACGTTGCTCGTCGCGATCGTGCCCAGGTGATCATCCTGGTGGGCGCGTGAGTCTGCCGACTCGTTGCGATGATCGCCCATCACCCACAGTCGGCCAGCCGGCACGGTGACATCGAAGCTCTGCTCGGACGGTTTCGCTCCGGGAAAGAGGTAGGGCTCGTCCAGCAGGTGGCCGTTGACGGTGATGCGACCCTGGGCATCGCAGCAGACGACATGGTCGCCGCCGACACCGATCACACGTTTGATGAAGTCTTTGCTGCTCGGCGCCGCCACCCCGAGTGCGGACCCCACGTCGTGGAAGAACCGGGCAACGGGGTTGCTCGCCCGGTGGGCCGTGACTTCGGGGTTGTCCTGCCAGGATCCTGTGCCACGGAAGACCACGATCTCGCCACGGTGCGGATCTCGCAGCCGGTAGACGAGCTTGTTGACCAGCACTCTGTCGCCACTGCACCCAGGGCAGCCGTGCAACGTCCGCTCCATCGACCCGGAGGGAATGAAGAACGCCTGCACCAGGAACGTCTTGATCAGCAAGGCAAGCACGAGAGCGATCAGGATCAGGAACGGCAGCTCGCGCCAGAATCCGCCCCTCCGAGCCTTCAACCGATCGTCTGCGGGTGTTGCCTGTGCGTTATCGGGGTTCAGGGTCACCGGCTACGGGAGGGCAGTCGGGGCTGTCCCGACGGCAGCCGCTGACATCGTCAACGGCCCGGTCTCGCTGGCGTGCCCCGTGCTCGCCAAACCGATGACGGAGCCGATCACCAGCAGCAACACGACCGTCAGGCTCGCCAACGACCGGCGCAGATCCCGCCGCCGCGACGCCGCCTCGATCGCTGCCACCGGAGGCAGCACCGCCGAGGACGCCTGCAGCGTCACGGCTCGATCCAGCAACGCTGCGATGTCATCCACGAACGACCACCTCCTCAAGATCAGCGAGCAAGGGTGCGAGCGCGGCCCGGCCGCGAAACAGCCGTGCCTTGACCGTCCCGGCGGGCACCGCCAACTCGGCGGCGATCTCCGGGATCGGGACGCCGAGCATGTGGTGCATCACCAACACCTGACGCTGCGCCAGCGGCAGTTGCGCCAACGCCGCGAACACGGCTACCGAGACGCCGTCTGGCCCTTCCACGGGCGGCGGAAGCCCGTACCGCCCCAGTGCCGCCGCCGCCGACCGCAGCCGCCGCCAACGACTGACGGCCAACCGCATCGCCACCCGGTACAACCAGGCGCGCGGATCGTCGTACATCGACAGTCGTGCCCAGTCCCGGTAGGCCCGCAGAAACGCCTCCTGTGCGATCTCTTCGGCAGCATGCACATCAACCACCAGAGGCAGCAGCACGCGCAACAACGGCCGATAGGACTGCGAGTAGAACGCCTCGAAGCCGCCGTCCGCACTCATCTCGACCGCCACACCAGTTCACACGCGCGACCCCACGCCGCGGTTGCGTCCAATACTGGTCTAAGAGGCGGCGGCGGCAGTCCGCCGCAGCGAACATTGAGCTTGCCGCCCTCAGAGGCAGGTAAGGCCCTCCCGACGCCGAAATGCCATCTATCGCCCCGCCTCTCCAGCACGGGCTGCGGCGCTGCGAACGGAGATCACCTGATGCGCACGTCCCGCCGTACCCGGTCGCTCCTCGTCGGCGCACTCGCCGCCGGCGTGCTCGCACCGGTTGCCGCCCACACCGGACGCTCGGCCGCCGAAGCGGCGGCCTGCCCGTGGATGGACCGGCACAAGTCGGCCAACGTCCGCGCACACGAGCTCGTCAAGGCGATGACACTCGACCAGAAGATCGCCGAGCTCTACGGGCGCGGCGACTTCACCCACTACGGCGCGGCCAACGACATCCCGGCGGTCCCCGAGCTCTGCATCCCCGAGCTGGTGTTCAACGACGCCGGCGCAGGCGTCGGTGACGGCCAGACGCTCGTGACCGCCTTCCCGGACGGCATCGCGCAGGCAGCGAGCTGGGACCGGGAAGTCCAGCGTCGGGTCGGTGCCGCCGTCGGATGGGAGGCATGGCACAAGGGCATCGATGTCCAGCTCGCCCCCGGCGTCGACATCGCCCGCAACCCGCTCAACGGGCGCAACTTCGAGTACGCCGGCGAGGACCCCTACCTGTCCGGGCAGACCGGCGTCGCCGAGATCCAGGGCATCCAGAGCCAGCACGTCGCCGCAACCGTCAAGCACTACGCGCTCAACGACCAGGAGACCAATCGCATGACGGACTCGTCGGACGCCGACGAGCGCACGATGCAGGAGATCCACCTGCCGCCGTTCGAGGCTGCGGTCCGCCAGGGCCATGTGGCATCGGTCATGTGCAGCTACAACCGCGTCAACGGCATATACGCATGCCAGCACCACTACCTGCTCACGCACGTGTTGAAGAAGCAGTTCGGCTTCGACGGCTGGGTCATGTCCGACTGGGGAGGAACCCACTCCACCTCCTACGCCGCCAACGCCGGGCTCGACCAGGAGCAGGACATCGGCAAGGGCAAGTACTTCGCCGACGCGCTCAAGAACGCGGTCAAGCACCACCGCGTCCCGATGAGCCGCATCAACGACATGGTGCTGCGACTGATGCGCCCGCTGTTCCGCGTCGGTGTGTTCGACAACCCACCGCCTGGTGAGCCGCAGGCCTACACCGCCAACGTCCACACCGACGAGGAGACGGCGCTCGCCCGGGAAGCCGCGGAGGGCGGTTCGGTGCTGCTCAAGAACGCCGGTGGCGCGCTGCCCATCCGCGGCAGCGGCAAGCGGATCGCCGTCATCGGTGACCCGGCCGGTCCGTCGGGCGCGCAGAACTACTACCAGGGCGGCGGAAGCTCGCGGGTGCCGATCGCCGGTCCCAACCCGAACGTCGTGTCACCGCTGGAGGGCATCACGACGCGCGCGCAGACCGACGGGGACGTCGTCACGTTCGCCGAGGGCACCTCGACGGCAGACGCCGTTGCTGCCGCGACCGCATCCGACGTGGCTGTCGTCTTCGTGGGCGACGGCAACAGCGAGGGGCAGGACCGCTCGAGCCTCGCGCTCGATGGCCACACCTGCACACTGTTCGGCTGCATACCTGCAGCTGGCTCGTCCCAGGACGACCTCATCTCTGCCGTCGCAGCCGCCAACCCCCACACGATCGTCGTCCTGCAGAACGGCGAACCCGTGAGCATGCCGTGGCTGAAGCACGTCGAGGGTGTGCTCGAGATGTGGTATCCCGGTGAGCAGGACGGCAATGCGGCCGCTGCGCTGCTGTTCGGCGACGTCAACCCGTCGGGCAAGCTGCCCTACACGTTCCCGAAGAAGATGTCCGACAGCCCGATCCACTCACCGAAGCAGTGGCCGGGCGTCGACAACCAGAGCGGCGTCCCGCACTCCACCTACAGCGAGCGACTGCTCGTCGGCTACCGCTGGTACGACGCGAAGCACATCGAGCCGCTGTTCCCGTTCGGCTTCGGCATGTCCTACACGACGTTCGGCTACTCGCATCTGCGGGTCAGGTCAACCACGTCGGGGGCCGTCGTCCGCTTCGACGTGACCAACACCGGCCACCGAGTCGGCGCCGACGTGGCGCAGCTCTACGTCTCCGACCCGCCCGCCTCGCACGAGCCGCCCAAGCAACTCAAGGGATACGTCAAGGTCCTGCTGCAGCCAGGTGAGACCAAGACGATGACGCTTCGGCTCGACCGCCGCGCGTTCTCCTACTGGAAGACGCGCACGCACTCGTGGACTGTCGCTCCTGGCTGCTACGGCGTTCGCGTGGGCAACTCCTCGCGTCACCTGCCGCTACACGCCGTGCTCGGGCGCGCTGGCGGGCACTGCTGACGACATGAGGAGACACGGCCGGCGGCTGCTCGTCGCAGCAGGGCTTCTGACGGTGGGCGTCATCGTCGTACCAACGGCGGCGGCCACGTCCCACTCGTCGGCCGGATGCAACCACCGTCGACTTGCCGTCGCGCACCACGCCGGCACCGCGACGATGCCGAAGCCGCCGCGGCGACTCGCCGTGTGCGCGACGGAGACCGGCTTCTTCACCGGCGAGACCACGATTGCCGTCACCAAGCAGGGCACGGTCTGGATGTCGGCGGCCAACTGGGAGTGGGCGCTCGCCCGTAGCAACGACAAAGGACGGCATTGGACTGCCTACACCGTGCCCGGCCCGCAGGCGTTTCCCGGCTGCGGCGTCGGCACGTCGGCGGTGACCAACTGTGACGAATCGGAGCAGGCCAAATACAACACCGTGGCCGACGCATTCCTGTGGGCCGACCCCCGCACGTCGCGGTTGTTCTGGAGCAAGACCTACGGCTACGCCGCCTGCTCCAGCCTCAACTTCACCCCCAGCAACGGCCGGTCATGGCACGCCGTCACGCGCTTCGCGTGTCCCGGAGGCGACTACGAGAAGATCGCCGGCGGTCCGCCGCCTGCGGGCGGTGCGAAGCCAGTCGGCTACCCCGACGTCCTCTACGGATGCACCAACGGCCCGGCACCGACGTTTGTCGTCGGCCCCGGGCGCATCTGTTACAAGTCGCTCGACGGCGGCTTGTCGTGGTCGGCCGCGGGCCAGCCGCTGCCGTCACCGCTAGCGCCTGGGTGCCTGCAGTTCCAGGAGCCACAACAGGTCGGCCCGGACGGGACGCTCTACCTTCCGCTCAACTGCGCGACGCTCGCCAGCAACCCGGCCGGCCTGGTGAAGGTGGCGATCAGCCACGACGAGGGCCTGACCTGGAGCTACACGTCCGTCCCCACCGGCAACGCCGGCAGCGACGCCGGGCTCATCGGCGGGGTCAGTCTTGCCGTCGACCGGGCCGGGGCGCTGTACGTCCTGTGGCCGGGCGCCGACGACAAGCCCTACCTAGCGGTGTCGCGCAATGGCGGTCGGACCTGGCGCGGCCCGTCGATGGTCGGGATGCCCGGTGTCGTCGAGGCAGCGCCCTTCGCGCAGATCGCTGCTCTCGAGTCGGGGCACGTCGCGATCGCCTACTACGGCCACTCCGCGCAGGGCTCCGGCCGCCGCCTCAACGGCTATCTCACGGAGTCGTTCGACGCTGCCGCAGTCAAGCCCACCTTCTACAGCGCTCAGCTCAACGACTCGCGTCACCCTCTCTACTTCCCGGTCAAGTCCGGAACCCTGCCCCGCAACGACTACCTCGGCGTCACCATCGCTCCGGACGGGACGCCGTGGACCGGGTTGGTCAAGCTGCGGTCGGCGACTCCGGACGCCCAGGGCTACATCCCCTCGACGGGGTTCGTGGCGAGGTTGGTGCCTATCCCCCCGTGACGGGAGCACCGCGCCGTCCACGACAGGGGCGTCACCTGGACGACCATGCGGCGACCGCACTGCGCGCAGAACCGCGGCGGTTCGAGCTCGAGTCGTTCCCGGCACCGAGTGTGGTCGCCCGCCGCCTCGTCGCTGCCACAGCGCGTGCAGCAGGTCATAGCGAGGCGGACAGCCCCTTGATCGGCATCCGGAGCTCGTCGAGCAGGGCAAGGTCAGCCGACGGCTCCCGGCCGAGGGTCGTCAGGTAGTTGCCGACGATCACCGCGTTGATGCCGCCGAGCAAGCCGTCCCGGGTGCCGAGGTCACCAAGCGTGAGCTCCCGCCCGCCCGCGTATCGCAGGATCGTGCGCGGCATCGCGAGTCGGAATGCGGCGATCGCCCTCAGCGCGTCCTTCGCCGGCAACGGTGGCAGTTCGGCAAATGGGGTCCCCGGTCGAGGGTCAAGAAAGTTCAGCGGCACCTCGTGGGGATCCAGCGCGGCGAGCTGGGCGGCGAACTCTGCTCGCTGTTCGAGCGTTTCGCCCATGCCGAGAATGCCGCCACAGCAGACCTGCATGCCGGCCGCCCGGACCAGCTCGAGTGTCGCGACACGTTCCGCCCACGTGTGTGTGGTGACGACCGCGCCGAAGTGCGACTTTGCCGTTTCCAGGTTGTGGTTGTAACGATGCACGCCCATCGCCGTGAGCTGCTGCACGTCGGCAAGGGTGAGGATGCCGAGCGAACACGCGATCTGGATGTCGTTGCCGTCGGCTCGGATCGCGGCGATGCCCTCGCGCACCTGCTCGAGCAGCCGCGCATCAGGCCCGCGGACGGCCGCGACGATGCAGAACTCGGTGGCGCCGGTTGCCCGGGTCGCACGTGCCGCGCTGACCAGCGAGTCGATGTCGAGACGTGCGGCTCGCACCGGCGTGGCGAACAACCCCGACTGCGAGCAGAAGTGGCAGTCCTCGGGGCAGCCGCCCGTGCGCATCGAGATGATGCCTTCGACCTCGACCCCGTCACCGCACCAGCGACGCCGGACCTGATGGGCAACCTCGAGAAGTTCCGGCAGCCGCTGGTCCGGAAGTGTGAGGCAGTCGAGGACCTGCCGCTCGTCGAATCCGACGCCTTGGTTCAGCACCTGCTGTCGCGCAGATTCGACAATGTCACGCATCGTTTCGGTCACCGCGGCATTGTGGCAGCGCGGCGGCACTCAGCCGAGCTCGGCCCAGACCACCTTGCCGTCGGGTGTCGTGTCGACGCCCCACCTCGTGGACAGATCCGCGATCAGCGTCAGCCCGCGTCCGCTGGACAGGTCAGCAGACGGAGCGCGCTGCTCAGCCACGTCCGGACTGATGTCGTGGATGCCGATCCACAGCCGCGCACCTGACCGGCGAACAGTGGCAAGGAACGGAGAGGTCGCATGGAGCACGGCGTTCGTCGCCAGCTCGGATGCGACTAGCTCGGCGTCGGGAACCAGCTGCTCTTCGCCCCACTCGGCGAGCGTGTCGCGCACAAACCTGCGCGTCGCACGCACCGCGGTGGGAACGGGAACGAACATCTTGGTGCGCTCGTCGTCGCGGCCCTCGTCGGCGGCAGCTGGTGCGGTCGAGGTGTAGCTTGCCGGCGGCACGACGCGGGAGTGCCGATCGCAAACGCCGGCAACGGCGTGCAGATCGCTGCGACCGCCCAACGACGGCATCGGGTAGGCACAGTAAAGCGAGAAGCTCTGATGGCGGGCCAGGTCGTTCCAGAGCGACTCCAGCTCGATCGCGCCGGAGACGTTTCCCTCGTCCCACAGCAGGGCCACCATCTCGCCGAAGGCTCGGACCGTCCGGCCGCTGCCGGTGATGCGGGTCAGAAGTCCGCCGACGACCTCGACGAACAGTGCACGTGCCGGGACGCCGTCGACCATGAAGGTCGCGAGCAGCTCCGCTGCGTCCAGCGACTGGTAGCGGGACTCGGCGCGAGCCCGGGTCAGGTCAACGCCTTGCCGGGCGAGCCCGTCGTCGATCGCCCCACGATGCTCCGCCGTCGCGATCAGCACGATGCCCTCACCCCGGCGCAGCCCGTCACCTAGAAACTCGGTGACGGCCGTTACGACGTCGACGTCGACGTCGTAGATGTTGACGACATGGTCGTGCGGGGTCACGAGGTCGTCGACGGACACGCTCTGGAGATTAGCGATCCGCTGGCACTCTCGCGACACTTCTCGCCCCGGCGAGCCGCAAAAGGAATGCTTCGCAGCGACAGATCGCAAATGCCTGACTTATGCGAGTTCTCAACCGTTGGCACGTCGCTGCCGACGAAGATCGCGGATTGCCGCCGTGACAGGCACAATGGCGGGACGAATTGCAGACATCCGCTATCCGGGGGGGCGGTTGAGTCATGGGTGCCACCGCTGCGGAGTTCGCGCTCGGCGACGAGCCCGACGCTGTTCCGCGTGCCCGCCGGTTCGCCCGGGAAGCGCTGGCAGACGAGCCCACCGGCCTGATCGAGGACGCCGAGCTGATAGTCGCCGAGCTGGTGACGAACGCCGTGCTGCATGGCGCGGCGCCGATCACGTTGAAGCTTCGCCATGCGGTCGAACGCGTCCGGATCGAAGTCGAGGACTCCGGTCGCAACATGCCAGTGCGGGCTCGCCAGGACACCGAGGCGATGACCGGGCGGGGCCTCGGACTGGTCGCGGCGTTGTCCGACGGCTGGGGCATCGACACGGGCCGCGCGGGCGGCAAGATCGTCTGGGCCGAGCTGGCCGACGGCGCCGCCCCCGGGCCCAGCGGCCCCACGAGGGAACCGGACGTGGACATCGACACGATGCTCGCCGCGTGGGCCGATGACGAACCTACGGATCAGCTGTTCACGGTGGAGCTCGGGTCGGTGCCGACCGACCTGCTGCTGGACGCCAAGGCCCACATCGACAACCTGGTGCGCGAATTCACCCTCGCCGACGCCGGGGCCACCGGGCCATCCGGCACGCAACTGCCGCCGAGGCTCGCGCAGCTCGTCGAGACCGTGGTGAACGGGTTCAGCACCGCAAGGTCAGAGATCAAACGGCAGGCGCTGTCAGCAGCCGAACGCGGTCTGGTCGAGACGCACCTCACGCTGACGCTTCCCGTTTCGGCCGCAGCCGCGGGCGAGGACTATCTCGATGCGCTCGACGAGGCAGATCGGCATGCGCGCGCATCGCGGTTGCTCACGCTCGAAACGCCGCCGGTGCACCGGGTCTTCCGACGCTGGTATGTCGAAGCGCTGGTCGAACAGCTGCGTCGGCAGGCCGCCGGAGAGCCACCGACCCGGATCGTGACATTCCCGCAGCGACTCGGCGAAGAGGTGTCGCGGCTGGCTCCGCTTCAAGAGCTTGCTGCGAGGCTGACGCTGCTGCAAAACGTCACTGCGGAGCTGACCGGCGCTGCAGACGTCGAAGCCATCACGGAAACCGTGGTGCGCAACGCCACCGCAGTCCTCGGGGCTCACACCGCCCGCATCTACCTTCTCGGCGACGACGGCATGCTGCGCTCGGCGGCCACCGGCGGCGGTGGTGACGTGGCGCTGGCCGACACGTACGACGAGTTCCCTGCTGCGGCTCATCTCCCCGGGGGTGTCGCGCTGCGCACCGGGCAGCCGGTCGTCGTCCACGACCTGGCCGAGCTAGCCGAACGGTTTCCGGCACTCGCCGGGATCTATCCGGACGAGCGGACCCTGCTGGTTGCGCCTCTCGTCGTCGGAGCGCATCAGCTCGGTGTTCTCTCCCTGACCTTCCGCGGGCCGACCGGTGCCAACGAGGAAGCGCAGCTGGCATTCCTCACCACCCTGACCGACGTCACCGCGCAGGCACTCGAACGTGCGAGCGCGGCATCCGCCGCCACCCGGGCGAGCGAGCGACTCGCCTTCCTTGCCGAGGCGTCCGTGGTGTTGTCGAGCAGCCTCGA
This sequence comes from Frankiaceae bacterium, assembly GCA_030840615.1. Taxonomy (GTDB): domain Bacteria; phylum Actinomycetota; class Actinomycetes; order JAFAQI01; family JAFAQI01; genus JAFAQI01. Next base: position 9,750 of record JAVEEE010000132.1, read on the forward strand.
CTACCGCACGGTGCTGGAAGCGGTCGCGGACCTCGTCGTCCCCCGGCTCGCCGACTGGTGCGTCATCCAGCTCCTTGACGCCGGTGAGCTGCAAACGGTCGCGCTGACGCACTTCGACCCGGCGAAGGTGGCGTGGGCCAACGAGATGGGCGACCGCTATCCGACCGACATGAGTGCACCAACCGGGGCACCGAACGTCATCCGCTCAGGTGTCAGCGAGCTCTACCCTCACATCCCCGACGAGATGCTGGTCGCTGCGGCGGTGGACGACGAGCACCTGCAGACCCTGCGCCAGCTCGGCATGAGCAGCGCTCTCGTCGTACCGCTCACGGGTCGCAGCGGCACCTTCGGCGCGTTGTCGATGATCCACGCCGACTCCGACCGCGCCTACAGCGAGGGAGACGTGAAGTTCGCCGAAGACCTGGCTCGCCGCGCCGCCCTCGCCGTCGAGACCGCGCACGCTTTCCACGAGCAGTCCGGCCGTCTCGCCGAGGTCACCAGGGTGGCCGAGGCCGCGCAGCACGCGATCCTCGCCGCCCCTCCACCGCAAAGCGGGCCGGTGGCGCTGTCGGCCTGCTACGTCAGCGCAGCCGCGGAGGCACTCATCGGCGGTGACCTCTACGAGGTCGTCGAACGACCGGGTGCAGTCCGTCTGCTGATCGGTGACGTGCGCGGCAAGGGTCTCGAAGCCGTCCGCACCGCCACCGTCGTGCTGGGTGAGTTCCGCGCGGCCGCGGCCGACCTCGATGACCTGGCGGAGGTCGCCAGGCAGATCGACCGCCGGTTGCGGCCCTACCTCGGCGACGAGGACTTCGTGACCGCGCTTCTCGCCGAGATCACCGACGACGGACGCTACGCCGTCGCGAACTGCGGGCACCCCCCTGCGCTCGTCGCCGCCAGCGGGACTGTCACCGAGCTCGACCTGGAACCCAGCCTGCCGCTCGGTCTGGGTGCGGCGCCGACCGTCACGACCGGCCAGCTGGCTGTCGGAGACCGGCTGCTGTTGTACACGGACGGTGTCATCGAGGCGCGCGACTCCGAGCGGCGGTTCGTCGACCTGATGCAGACAGTCAAGCCATTGGCCGACGGCCCGCTCGACGAGGTGCTCAACCGCGTCCTCGCGAGCCTGCTCGACGCAGTCGGCGGCGCGCTCGGCGATGACCTGGCGCTGCTGGTCGCCGAGTACCGCGGCACCTGACACCCGCGTCCGACGACGTCCCCCGTCAAACTTGGCCCGTGATCACCACTGCGGACGCGGTCGTCGTCGGAGCCGGCGTCATCGGTGCTGCCGTCGCGCTCGAGCTGGCTCGCGGCGGCTCGACGGTCATCGTCGTCGACAAGGCGGGCGGGCCCGGGCAAGGCTCCACCAGCGCGTCGAGTGCGGTCATCCGGTTCAACTACTCCACGTGGGACGGCGTCGCCATCTCGTGGGAGGCGAAGCACTGCTGGGAGCGATGGGCCGATCACCTCGACGGCGGCACACCGCCGCTGGCACAGTTCCGTCGTACCGGCTTCGTGATGCTCGACGTGCCGGTCACCGATTTCACCAGCACCGCCGCGCTGTTCGACCGCGCGGGAATCCCTTACGAGCTCTGGGATCCGCACGAGTTGCGAGAGCGGGTGCGGGGCATCGATCCCACCCGGCACTGGCCGCCCAAACCCGTGGCAGCGGATGCGTTCTGGGGCGATGGCGACGGGCAGCTCGGTGCCCTGTGGTGCCCGGACGGCGGCTTCGTCGACGACCCGCAGCTGGCCGCGATCAACCTCGCCGATGCCGCCCACCGGGCCGGCGTGACGCTGATGTTCCACCGGCGCGTGGTCGCCGTGCCGGCGGCCCACGGTCGGGTGGCCGGAGTCGTCCTCGACAACGGTGACCGCATCGACGCGCCGGTCGTGGTCAACGTCGCCGGTCCCTGGTCGACGGCGCTCAACAATCTGGCCGAGGTCGGCGACGACTTCACCGTCGGAGTCCGGCCGATGCGCCAGGAGGTGCATCAGGTGCCTGCGCCGGCGGGGTTCAACGACGGGGAGCGGCTCGGGCCGGTGGTCGCGGACATCGACCTCGGGACCTACCTGCGTCCGGCCGGCGGGGACTCACTGCTGGTCGGTGGCACCGAGCCGGAGTGCGACCCGTTGCAGTGGATCGACGACCCGGACGCGGCCAACCCGCACCCGACCCCACCGCTGTATGAGGCACAGACCACCCGGGCCGCCCGCCGATTTCCCGGCTTGCGCGTCCCAGCCGCGCCACGTGGCGTCGCCGGGGTCTACGACGTGGCCGCCGACTGGACGCCGATCTATGACCGGACCGCATTGTCCGGCTTCTACGTCGCGATGGGTACGAGTGGCAACCAGTTCAAGAACGCGCCGGTCGCCGGTCGCGTGGTTGCGAGCCTCGTGAGCAAGATTGAGGCCGGCCACGACCACGACAGCGAGCCGGTCCAGTTCGTCGGTGAACACACGGGGCTGTCGATCGACCTCGGCAGCTTCAGCCGCCGGCGCGCCCTCAACAGCGCATCGTCGGGCACGGTCTTGGGCTGACCCGGCCGTCTGGCAGATTGGTGCCGTGCCCGAGCTGGTGAACCTCACCGACGTCGAGCAGGCGCACCGTCTCGTCGGTGAGCGCGTGCACCGCACGCCCACACTGTCGGTCACGTCGATCGGCGACGAGCTCGGGCTGCAGCTCTGGCTCAAAGCCGAGCTCTTCCAACGCACCGGCTCGTTTAAGCTCCGCGGGGTCCTGAATGCGTTGTTGACGCTGCCCGCCGACGAGTTGCGGCACGGTGTCGTCTCGATGTCGGCCGGCAACCACGCGGCGGCGCTCGCTCTGGGCGCCACCGCGGCCGGCACGACCGCGACGGTTGTGATGCCGGCGCACGCGTCAGAGGTGAAGGTCGCCGCCACCCGTCGATACGGCGGCACCGTGGTGCTGACAGACCGCCCACTCGTCGAGGTGATGGGCGAGATCGCCGAAAGCGAAAGCCGGCTGGTGATCCACCCCTTCGATGACCCACGCATCATCGCGGGGGCAGGTGGGGTGGGCCTCGAGTTCGTCGAAGACGCGCCCCCGCTGGATCTCCTCGTCGTACCGGTCGGCGGCGGCGGCCTCATCAGCGGCATCGCGGCCGTGTTCAAGGAACGCTCGCCGGCAACGCGCGTCGTGGGCGTCGAGCCGCACGGCGCCGATGGCATGACCCGGGCACTGGCGGCGGGAGCTCCGGTCACGATCGTGCCGTCGACGCTGGCCGACGGGCTCGCCGCGCCGTTCGCCGGCGACACGACGTTCCCGCACGTTCGTGAGCTGGTGGACGAGGTCGTGACGATCGACGACGGCGCCATCGGGCCAGCACTGCGGATGCTCTACGAGCGCGCCAAGCTCGCCGCCGAACCCTCGGCCGCGGCCCCACTGGCCGCGCTGCTGTGCGGTGCCGTTGCCGCCGAACCGGGGTCGCGCGTCGGCTTGGTTGTCAGCGGAGGCAACGTCGATCTCGCCCGGCTGCCGGCGTTCTTCGACTAGCCGCAAACGAACCGACACGTGGCGGAAACTTTCCGCTGCGACTCTCGAAGGGCCTCAAGACTACGGAGGACCTTCTCATGCCGGCACATCTGCGTGTCAGTCTCAGTGACCGGTCCGGATCGTTGGCCGCACTCGCGGGCGCACTTGCAGCTGCCGGCGCCAACGTGCTGTCGGTCACGGTCATCGAGCGGGAGCAAGGCCGCGCCATCGACGATTTGCTGCTGGACTGGCCATACACGCG
>JAVEEE010000177.1 GCA_030840615.1 Frankiaceae bacterium
CCCTCGCCCTCGCCGAACGCGTCGGGGACCGACGCGGCGCGGGTTGGGCACTGCAGCACCTTGCGTGGAGCGCGACGACGCGCGGCGACTACCCACTTGCCGAGCTCATGTTGGCCCGGGCCGCCGAAGTGTTCGGAGCGCTCGACGACGACGGCGGCTTGTCATGGTGCGCCGGCACGGAGGCGTTCGTGCGGCTGCTGCAGGGACGCATCCGCGAGGCTCGTGATCTCGCCCGCGGGCTGCTCCCGCTCGGCCGGGCGATGGGTGACCGCTGGGGGACCGGCGCGTGTCTGGCCATCGACGGATTCGGCGCAGCCGAGCTCGGCCGCATCAGCACCGCTCTCGAGGAGACCGAGGCGTCCTACGCCGAGTTCCGCGATCTCGGTGACACGTGGGGCCAGTCGATGGCGTTGGTGGCGCAGGGCACTGCGCTGCGCGGCGCCGGTCGGCACGATGAGGCGACGACGGTGCTGCAGACTGCTGTCGACATCTCCTCGGATGCGTTCCACCCGGTCACGGGCGTGCTGGCCCTCGTGGTCCTCGGCTACTGCCGGCTCGATGTCGGTGACGTCGCCGGTGCCCGCGCTGCTGCGGAGCGCGCACTTGCGGGGCTGGCGAGGGTGGATCTCGAGCCGGGGGCGTCGGTCGGGCTTCGGGTGCTCCTTGCCCAGTGCCTGCGCGCCGAAGGCGGTCTCGACGAGGCTCTGGTGTTCCTGCGCGAAGCGCAGTCCTGGCACGAGGGGTCGCTGCTGTTCCCCCGTCGCCAAGCGCTGGCGCATCTTGCGGGTGCACTCAACGAGTCGGGCCGGTCGCGCGAGGCATTGGCCGTGATCGGCGAGGCGTTCACGGTGCCAGCGGAGGATGTTCGCTCCCGCGTCGTCGCGCTGCGCGTGCTCGCGCAGTGCCTCGCGGGTTGCGGCGACCGCCCGGCCGCAGAGCTCGCGGTTCGGCAAGCGGTTGCACTCGCCCAGGCAACCGAGATGCGCAGCGAGCTGCCGGCGAGTGAGCGAGCGATGGCAGCCTTGGTGGGCTGAGCAGCACTGGCGACGCAGCGGTGTCAGCGCGCCCGGCGGGCGAGACGTTCGCTATCCATCAACAACACCGTCCGGCCTTCCAAACGCAGCCAGCCGCGGTTGGCGAAGTCGGACAACGCCTTGTTGACCGTCTCCCGGCTGGCGCCGACCAGCTGGGCCAGCTCCTCTTGTGTGAGGTCGTGGCGGACCCGAACACCGTCTTCCTCGGGATCGCCGAACTTCTCCGCAAGCTCCAACAGCGCCTTGGCGACGCGCCCGGGGACGTCGCTGAAGACCAGATCGGCCATCGCCTCGTTGGTACGACGCAGTCGCTGCGCGAGTGCCCGCAACAGATGCACGGCCACTGCGGGTTCGTTGAGCAACAACGGACGCAGGTCATCGTGGTCGAGCGAGGCGAGCGTGCTCTCGGTGACGGCGGTGGCGGTCGCCGTACGAGCTCCGGGGTCGAACAGCGACAGCTCACCGAACATCTCGCCGGGGCCGAGCACCGTCAGCAGGTTTTCTCGCCCGTCCGTAGCGGCCCTCGAGATCTTCACCTTGCCGTCGAGCACGATGAACAGCCGGTCGCCGATGTCGCCTTCGCTGAAGACGATGTGACCGCGGACGACGGCGCGGGTGGTGAGTGCCGCCGCGACGAGCGCGGCCGTGTCCTCCTCGAGTGCGACGAACAGCGGCACCGATGCGAGCACGCCGTCCATGTCACCTCCACGTCGTCGTCGTGGAGTCTCCCGCAAGTGGGTTCAGCCGCGTGCGGCGAGGCGGCGAGTCAGCAACCTGTTACGCAGCGACCGCCGCCGCCAGTAGCGGTCGAGCGCATCGGCGAGGCCCTGGCTCACGAAGGTCTCGACCTCGTCCGGCCGGGCGGAGTCGAGGAAGTTGATGAGCTGGTCGCCCAGCGCTTCCTCGCGCAACGGCGCCTCGACGCGCTCCATCATCAGCATCAGCCCGAGGAGCACGCCGGGGAAGGCAAGCGTGAGCAGGAGAAACATCGCGAGGTCATCGTGCCCTTGCCCTCTCGCGCTAACCCCGCCGGTCGAAGCGGCGGGACCGTCAGCCGTTGGCGGCCCGGGCGACAGGTCGCTGCGCGGGCAACGCGGACAGGCAAAGCGCAGGCTGTTCGCGGTAACGCGCGATGAGCTCGCCGGTCGCGGCCGAGAGACGTTTGTGCAGCGCGGTGCGATACGCCGACAGTTGCGCCTCGGCCTTGCTGAGATCGTGGGCGAGCGCCTTGTTGTGGCTCTCGTTGCCGACCTCGGGCTCGCGCGCCCAGATCTCCGCCAGATCCGGCAGCGGCGGGATGTCGTCCATCGGCAGGACGGTCAGGAGCGCCCGCCGACCGGTGTCGACCCGGGCCTCCGCGAACACGTTGCGCAGGTTGTCGGCGGTCGCAACCGTGCCGATCTCCGCAACGCGCACGAGGTCGAGCCGTGCCTGGATGATGCGCCGCCAGTAGGACACGCGGCCCTCTTCGGTCGTCAGGGCGTGCCGGTAGGCGCGCAGACCGTCCAGGGACAGGTGTGCGAAATCCGGGCTTCGCTCCGGCACCGTGCGGAAGCGTCCGGCGTCCGCGGTGGGTCGGTTGGCCATTGTCACTCTCCGTAACCGTCAGGACCCGCATCGGCCGTCATCGCGAAGTGCTTGAGGGGCAAGAGGCGAGCATCACCCGCTCGGCGTAGACCTCGGCCGCCGTACGCTTCCCTGCGTGCCGCGCGCTGCCCGCCCCCGGGAGAAACCCCCGGAAACGCCCGCAGCGCGCGTGCGGCGGGCGCGGCGGATGGGTCGGGCGCTCGCCGAGGCCTATCCGGACGCGCACTGCGAGCTGGACTTCTCCTCGCCGCTGGAGCTGCTCGTCGCGACGATCCTGTCGGCGCAGTGCACGGACAAGCGGGTCAACGAGGTCACCCCCGTGCTGTTCGGCCGCTATCGCAGCGCCGCGGACTATGCCGGCGCGGACCGCGCCGAGGTCGAGGACGTCATCCGCTCGACCGGGTTCTTCCGGGCCAAGACCAACAGCCTGCTCAAACTGGGCGCCGCGCTGCTGGAACGCTACGACGGCGAGGTGCCCAACCGGCTGGAGGACCTCGTCACGCTGCCCGGTGTCGGTCGCAAGACGGCCAACGTCGTGCTGGGCAATGCGTTCGGCGTCCCGGGCATCACGGTCGACACACACTTCGGCCGGTTGTCCCGCCGCTTCGGCTGGACGACCGAAGTCGACCCGGTCAAGGTCGAGCACGAGGTCGGCGCGCTGTTTCCGAAAAAGGACTGGACGGTGCTCTCGCACCGGCTGATCTGGCATGGCCGCCGGACCTGTCACTCGCGCAAGCCTGCGTGCGGCGCGTGTGCCGTCGCGCAGTGGTGTCCATCCTTCGGATTGGGGCCGACCGACCCGAAGGTCGCCGAGAAGCTGTTGAAGTCCCCGCGCCAGGTCGCCGAGACGCTGTGACGCTGCCGCGCGCCGTCGGGGTCGTCGTCGCGATCCTTGTCGCTGTCACCGCTTGCACGTCGTCCTCCAGCGGTGGCATCGAGCCCGGGCCGACGTTCTCCCCCAACCCCAAGCGCAGCGAGCTGGTGCAGCGCGCCGACCTCGACCCCTGCCCGCGTTCGTCGACAGCGGTCGCCGCGGACGGTCTGCCGGACGTGACATTGCCGTGCCTCGGCGCGGGCCCGGTGGTGCACCTGGCAGGCCTTGGCGGTAGGCCGACGGTGCTGAACGTCTGGGGATCGTGGTGCGGCCCGTGCCAGAAGGAGACGCCGTATTTCGCACGCGCGTATGACGCGTTGAAGAGTCGAGTGCAGTTTCTCGGGGTCGACGACGAGGACGACCCGGACAGCGCCCTCGACTTCGCCGCTCATGTTTCGCCGCGAATGCGTTATCCGTCGGTCATCGACGAAAACAAACAGGTGCTCCTCGGTCTGCACGGTTTCGTGGGTGTTCCGAGCACGATTTTCGTCGGCGCCGACGGCAAGGTCGTGAAGCAGGTCAGCAGTGCCTACGCGAGCACCGCGCAGCTGCAAGCGGACATCGCGCGCTACCTCGGTGTGCAGGGGTGACGGCGCCGGCCTGGCTGCGGCCGCTGCTCGAGGCGGTCGCGGCGGAGGAGTCGGTGTTTCCGGGCTTAGGTGGCTCCGAACCACCCGACGACGTACGACGGTCGGCGGTTCTCGTGCTGTTCGGGGAAGGGCCGCGCGGGCCTGACGTCCTGCTCATCGAACGCAGCCCACATCTGCGCAGCCATGCCGGCCAGCCGGCGTTTCCCGGCGGAGGCATCGATCCGGCGGATGACGGCCCGGTCGACGCGGCGCTACGGGAGGCGCAGGAGGAGACCGGCCTCGACCCTTCGGGCGTCGAGGTGCTGGCGGTGCTGCCGGATCTCTGGGTGCCGCCGAGCGGCAATGTGGTGACGTCCGTGCTCGGCTGGTGGCACACCCCGAGCGATGTCACCACCGCCGATGCCCGCGAGGTCGCGGCCGTGGCTCGGGTGCCGATCGCCGAGCTGGCGGACCCGGCCAACCGGCTGCAGATCCAGCACCCGAGCGGCTTGCTGGGCCCGGCATTCGAGGTGGCCGACATGCTCGTCTGGGGCTTCACGGCCGGTGTCCTCTCCAGGCTGCTGACGCTGGCTGGATGGGAACGCCCCTGGGACCACGAGCGAACCGCTGAACTGCCGGCGGAGAAACTACGACTGGCACGCCGGCAGCGACAGCTCGCCGACCCCAACCCAGACACTTCGACGGACGGCGAGCACTGATGGACATTCTCGACGTGGTGCTCCTGCTCGTGTGCGTCGGCTTCGCCCTCAGCGGTTACCGGCAGGGCTTCCTCATCGGAGTGCTGTCGTTCCTCGGGTTTCTCGGCGGCGGCGTGCTGGGAGCGCGTTACGCACCCTCGCTGCACAGCGCATTCGGCCGGCACGGCAACTCGGCGCTGTTCGGTCTTCTCGTCGTGTTCATCGCGGCGACGATCGGGCAGCTGCTCGCGACGGCGGTCGGCATCGCGGTTCGCCGCCGGATCACCTGGCATCCCGCCCGCGTCGTCGACTCGGTCGGGGGTGGCGTCGTCAGCGTTGTGTCCGTGCTGCTGGTGGCGTGGCTCGTCGGCACCGCCTTGGCCCACAGCGCGCTCACCGGCTTGTCTCGGGAGGTGCGCCACTCCACGGTGCTGAGCCACATCGATGATGTGATGCCGGACGCGGCGCGGACATGGTTCTCGTCGTTCCGGCGGTTGCTCGACCAGAACGGCTTCCCGCAGGTGTTCGGTGCGATCAGTCCCGAACGCATCGTGAAGGTGCCGCCGCCCGACCCGCGTATCGCGAACAGTCGTGCGGTTCAGCTGGCGCATGACGACATCGTCAAGATCACCGGCGTTGCGCCGTCGTGTAGGCGCCAGCTGGAAGGCAGCGGCTTCCTCTACGCACCCGAGCACGTGATGACCAACGCCCACGTCGTCGCCGGTGTGCAGGACCCGGTCGTCACCGCACCCGACGGGCACGAGTATCCGGCGCGGGTCGTGCTCTACGACCCCGAGCGGGACGTCGCCGTACTCGACGTTCCGGGGTTCGGCCCGAGCGGCGGTCCGCTCGCGCTGGCCGACACGACCGCCCAGCGCGGACAGAGCGCCGTTGTCGCCGGCTATCCCGAGAACGGCCCGTTCCGCCCCGTCGCAGCCCGTGTCCGCGGTGTGGAGAACGCCCGGGGCCCGGACATCTACCAGTCGAGCCAGGTCACCCGCCAGATCTACTCCGTCTACGCCGTCGTGCGCCCGGGCAACTCCGGCGGGCCGTTGCTCGGTGCCGAGCTGGTAGGCGGTCGTCCTGTCGTCTACGGGGTGGTGTTCGCTGCGGCGGTCGACGACGCCCACACGGGGTATGCGCTCACCGCCCACGAGGTCGGCAGCGACGCGCGCTCGGCCCAGTCGGCGACGCAAGAGGTCTCCACCCGTGGTTGCGACTGACCCCGCCCGGGTGACGGGGCTCACAGCCCATTGCCTCGACCCGGCGGCGCCGGCGTGCTTACTCTTGCAAGCAGTAGTTCGTTCGTCAGCATGGAGGAGTCGTCGTGACCCGCATCGAGGTCGTCCAGCCGGTGGCTGCCGACCCGGCCGGCGTTGCCCTGCTCTTGTCCGGAGCCGCGGGGCGCGAGCTGTGGCCCGGGAGCTCGGCTCGGTTCGGTCCGCCGATGCGCTCGGGCGTCGGCTTCATCGTCGACCTGACCGTCGACGCCTACGACCAGCCGGCGCGTGGACGCGTCGGAATCACTGCCGGGGTCGAGGGTCCGGGCGCAACCCACCTGCGCCTGGTCATCAGCTCGGTGGCTCCTGACGCGCGGCTTCGCGCCGACGCGCGCCGCTTCGTCCGGGCCCTCGCCGCCGCAGCTCAGGAGCGCTCGTCCGCCGCCTGAGCGCGTAGGCGCGGCATCGTCGCCGCCGATGTCGGATGCGCAGCGGCATCGATCGCCCAGGACCTCAGGTCGTCGACGGCGATCCCCGCGGGGCTGGTTCCGGCGTAGGGCGCCAGCGACCGGGCTGCCCGGGTGAGCAGCGCGGCCGCGCCGCGCGGGTTTCCGCGACCGTGGTGGGTGACGCCGACCGCCAGCTGCGCCAGGCCGCGCCAGAGCTCGCGCTCGTCATCCGGTGCGGACTTCCACACCGCCTCCAGCACCTCATGGGCGGCGAATGCCCGGCCGGAGTCCAACAGCTGCTGGGCGGTGGCCAGCGCCTCGACGGGGGGAAGGGCCGGCGGATCCTCGATCGGGGCTGATGTTCCGGTCGCGCGCGGCAACGGGCGACCAAGGTCGTCGCGAGGGCGGGCATTGCGCGGTCGTCCGCGCTCGTCGCGATCGCGGCTCATTCCTTGGCCCATCGGATGAGCTCGCCGGTGACGACCTCGGGCGCCTCCTCGTGCGGGAAGTGCCCGACGCCGTCGAGCAGCCGCCACTCGTAGGCGGCGGCGACGTAGCGGCTCGATCCCTGCGCGGTCTCAGGCAGAACGCAGCCGTCGATCGCCCCGTGCAGCTGAAGTGTCGGTACGTCGAGGGGGCGGCGCAATGTCCGCCGGAACCGGCGCCCGTCGGAACGCAGCATCGAGCGCGCCGCCCATCGGTAGTACTCCAACGCGCAGTGCGGTGCACCCAGGACGAGCATCGCGTCCCGCCACTGCCGCTGCGTCGCATCGATCGGAAAGTCCGGTCCCGCCCATGCCGCAACGAGCCGTCCGACGTTCGCAGCCTCGTCGGCGACCACCCAGCGCTCGGGGTGCCACGGCAGCTGGAAGCGCGCGACATACCGGCTGGCATGGCGTTGCCGGGCGTCGCGGGCCAGTGCACCAGGCCACCGCAACGGGTGCGGGACCGACAGCACGGCCAGCCGGCGTACGGCGCGCGGGTGCAGTGCCGCCAAGGTCCAGCCGATGTGCCCACCCCAGTCGTGGCCGACGACGAAGGCCTCGCGCTCACCCAGGGCCCGGATGAGACCGGCGACGTCGCCGGCCACGGTCATCGGGTCGTAGCCACGGGGCGGTTTGTCGCTCGCTCCGTAACCGCGAAGGTCCGGGGCGACCGCGCGGAAGCCTGCGTCGGCGAGCCCGGTGAGCTGCCGCCGCCAGGTCCACCAGTACTGCGGAAACCCGTGGAGAAGGACGACGAGCGGGCCGTCACCGGCCTCTGCCACATGAACCCGGATGCCGTTGGCGCTGACGTCGCGGTGCGTCCACGGCCCGTCGTGCAGGACGACGGAGTCCTCCACCAGACGCGGCCGGCTGACCATGGGCGCAGCCTGGCACAGCTGTCAGGGTTGGTGGCTGGCGCGGAGCTCCTCGAGCTGGGGGTCGGGTGCCACGGTCGGGTGCTTCACCCAGGCCAGGTCGTCCTTGACCGTCTTGATCGTCCGTTGCGGCGGCCCGACCTTGACGACCTTGCCGAGACCCAGTGCCGCGAACAGCCCAGCCCCTGCGCCGTAGGCGCCGCCGACGATGAGAAAACCCGCCCAGACCGCGATGTCGAGCCCATCAGCGATCCCGAGCGCGGCGGCGGTCGAGAGCAGCAACATCGCGAAGAACCCGATGAACCCGGCACCGCCGAGCAGGCCGGCTCCGATGCCGGCCCGCTTGAACTCGGCGGACAGCTCGGCCTTGGCGAGCTCGACCTCCTTGTGCACGATCAGCGACAAGTCACGGGTCGCAACGGCCACCAGCTCGCCGAGCGACTGGTCGGTCGGGTCATGGGTCACCGGAGTCCTCCTCCGTCTGCCTGATCATGCACGGCCGGCTCCAGTGTGTCGTCAGGTGGCTTCCGGGTCGCTACCCGGTGGCTGAGCGTCGGACACCCGCGCGATGAGGCAGCATCAGCTGGTGCAGCTGCTGTTGGTGTTCGCCGTGACACTCGTGCTTGCCGTCTTCGCGAGCGGCTTGGCCCACCGGTCGTTGCTGTCGACCGCCTTGCTCTTCCTCGTTGCCGGCTATGTCTGCGGACTCGGCGGCTTCGACGTCGTCGGTGTGCGCTCGCACGACGACGTGGTCATTCAGCTCGCCGCGCTGGCGCTGTTCTCGGTCCTGTTCACCGACGGCATGCATGCCGGTGTGCGCGACTTACGCGCGGCGTGGCGACTGCCGGGTCGCGCGTTGCTCTTCGGAATGCCGCTGACCGCAGCCGGCGCCGCACTGCTGGTGCACGCATTCTTCGGTTTGACCTGGACGGAAGCGTTTCTCGTCGGTGCGGTGCTGGCGCCGACCGACCCGGTGTTCGCAGCGGCCATCGTCGGCCGGGAGGAGGTGCCGTGGCGACTTCGGCACCTGCTCAACGTGGAGAGCGGGTTGAACGACGGCCTTGCCCTGCCCGTCGTGCTGGTGCTGCTGTCGTCGGTCGCCGGTTCGACGACGTCGACCGCGACGGTGCTGTGGCAGCTGGCACTCGGCGTGGCACTGGGTGTGATCGTGCCGCTCGTGATCCTGCACATCGGCCGGTTGCCGATGCTTCGCGTTTCGTTGCGTTACGAGCCGCTCGAAGCCTTTGCGATCGGCCTGCTGGTGCTCACGTTGTGCCGGGCGACCGACGCCAACCAGTTCCTCGCGGCTTTTGCTGCCGGGAGCACGACGGCATCGGTGAGTGATGCGGCGCGGCGGGCGTTCCAGGAGTTCGGCGAGCTGGTCACCGAGCTGTTCAAGCTGGCCGCGGTGCTTGTGTTCGGCGCCTTGCTCACCTCGTCGATGTTCAGTCACGACTGGGTGCAGGTGTGGAGCTTCGCCCTCCTGCTGCTGTTCGTCGTACGACCCGTCTCGATGTTGCTGTCGCTGATGCGAGGCGGACTCGACCGACGCGAGTTCGCGACGATCGCGTGGTTCGGGCCGAAGGGGTTCGCGTCGGTGACCTACGGGTTGCTCGTGCTGCAGTCCGACGCGGTGCGCGCCGGGCAGATGTTCACACTCATCGCTGTCGCCACAGCGGTGTCCATCGTCTTGCACTCCTCGAGCGACCACCCGATCGCGCAGCTCTTCCGGGAGTGACGGCCCGCAAATGCGAACGGCGCCCCTGGCGGGACGCCGTCCACTGGCACGGCCACCGGGTGACCATGCGCCGGCTCGTCGTGTCGGCCGGGGACAAGCCCCGGACTCGACTGCCTCCTGTGGCTGACGCCCGCGTGGGTGCCCGGTCTTCGTGCGCGGTCCTTGCGGTGGAGGGAACTGGTCCACACGCACCGTCCGGTCCGTGGTTCTGTTTCTACGCCTCAGTCGCGACGTTGCCTAGCCCCGAATTCGGCGACCGGTTGTGACGCACCGTGATCTGACGCGCGGACTGCGCTCGGCGCGGCAACCAAGAAATATTTCGGGCCCGAGGTTTGTGGCCGGTAGGCCGGGGAATCTCCCCGCTGCCCGCGAGCTCTGCGCTCGTGTCCCTGACGGGTCCGGCTCGTCCCCCCCGGAGTCGGATCTCGCGGCGGCCCCCGCTACCCCCCCGGCGGGGGCCGTCCCATGTCCGGCCCCCATGTCCGGTGCCCTAATGTCCGGCGCCGCAATGCCCGGCCACCCGCCCCGGCGGTCGTCCCCAGGCGGCCGGCTTCGGGCCGGGCCGTCCACACCTCGCCTCCAGAGCGTCGCTTTCGACGCTGGCCCCTGGCAGCTTCGTACGGCGAGGAGGTGCGGCCGATGCCAGCGCATGCCCCCGTCGCGCTCGTCAGCAACGACCAACGGCTGGCGGCGGACGTGCGTCGACTGTGCGCGGTCGCCGGTCTGGAGCTGCAGATCGTGGCTGCCGGGCCCGACGTCGTACGGAGCTGGCGGCAGGCGGCGGTGGTCATCGTCGACGCCGAGCTCGCGGCCTTCATCGACCCGGTGACGGGCGGTGGGCGCCGCGAGCACGTCGTGCTGGTTGCCCCGGACGTCGACCGGCTTGACGTCTGGCGCAACGCCACCCGTCTCGGCGCCGAGCAGGTCTTCACGCTGCCGGCCGACGACGGGCGACTCGTCGACCACCTGACTCTCGCTGCCATGCCGGCCGGCGTGTGCGGCCCGGTGCTCGGGGTGATGCCCGGCTCGGGTGGCGCCGGCGCCTCCACGCTGGCGGTTGCCGTGGCTGCGGCGGCAGCGCGGAGGCCTGCCGGTGCGACCTTGGTCGACGCCGACCCGCTCGCCGGCGGCCTCGACCTTCTCCTCGGCGCCGAGCACATTCGTGGGGCGCGCTGGACCGAACTGGCCGATGTCCGTGGGCTGGTCGACCCGGGTGCGCTGGCGGAGTCGCTGCCGGCCGTCAACGGCCTGCGCCTGCTCTCCGGCGACCGCGGCGGCACCGAGCCCCCGGTCGAGGCGATGGCGGCGTTGCTGGCCGCCTTACGAGGGTTGGGCAGCCCGGTGGTCGTCGACCTGCCACACCGGCCCGGTGCAGCCGCCGAGCGGGCGGCAGGCATGTGCACCGGCGTAGTCGTGGTCGTGCTCGGTGAGGTCAGGGCGGCTGCGGCGGCGGCTCGGGTGGCCGCATCGGCCGCGCGATGCTGCGACGACGTCCGGGTCGTCGTACGAGTCGGTCCGCGGTCGCGGCTGCGGCCGGCCGAGGTGAGCGCGGCCGTGGGGCTGCCACTGCTGGGCGTGCTCCAGTCGGACCCTGCCGTCGCTGCTGCCGCCGACCGAGGTGACCTGGCCCGAGGTGCTGCGGGTGGTCTGGCCGGTGTGGCCGGCGACGTGATCGGTTGGCTCGACGCCCTGGTGGCGGCTTCGTGACCCGCGGCCGGCTTGCGACAGCCGACGGCTGTGGCCGGTGAGCCTCGTCGACGACGTTCGGCGGGGTCTCGGCGGGCTCGATCGCGCCGCCGACGCAGCTTCCGTTGCGGCGCTCGTCCGGCGGCAGGCTCCGGCAGCCGGAACGACGGCGCTGCTCGAAGCCACCGGCCGGATGGTCGCCGAGGTCATCGGCGCGGGAGTGCTGGAACCACTGCTGCGGGAACCCGACGTCACCGACGTGCTGGTCAACGGCCCCGGCGTCGTGTGGCTCGACCGCGGTCGCGGGCTCGAGCGCAGTGACGTCGAGGTCGTCGACGACATCGAGCTGCGCCGGCTGGCGCAGCGCCTGGTCGCCTCGTGTGGACGTCGGCTCGACGACGCCGTGCCCTATGCCGACGCGCGGCTCCCCGACGGCACCCGGGTGCACGCCGTGCTCCCACCTGTTTCGCCCCAGGGGACGTGTCTGTCCTTGCGGTTGCCGCCGCGACGGACGTTCACGCTGGAGGAGCTCGTCGCAGCCGGATCACTGTCCTCAGACGGCGCGGCGATGCTGAGCTCGCTGATCGACGCGCGGCTCGCGTTCGTCGTCACGGGCGGGACGGGCACCGGCAAGACCACGGTGCTCTCGACGTTGCTGTCCCTGGTGCCGAGAGCTGCACGCCTGGTGCTGGTCGAGGACGCCGCCGAGCTGCGTCCGCACCATCCCCATGTCGTCCGCCTGGAGGCGCGGCTGCCCAACGCCGAGGGGGCCGGTGCGGTGGACCTGTCGGCGCTCGTCCGGCAGGCGCTGCGGATGCGGCCCGACCGGCTCGTCGTCGGTGAGGTGCGTGGCGCGGAGGTACGCGACCTGCTGACGGCACTCAACACCGGGCACGAGGGCGGCTGCGGCACCGTCCATGCCAACCGGCCCGAGCACGTCCCGGCCCGCTTCGAGGCGCTGGGGGCCGTTGCCGGCCTGTCCCGACCCGCCGTGCACAGCCAGCTCGCCGTCGCGCTCGACGCCGTAGTGCACCTCACCCGCGACCGCGCAGGTCAGCGTCGCATCGCCGGCATCGCGGTCCTGGTGGCCGGCGACGACGGCGTCGTACGGGCCGTCCCGGCGGTGACGTTCACTCGTGACGGCGGGCTCGAGCCCGGCCCCGGCGATGCGGTGCTGCGTCGCATGCTGGCAGCCGCTCGGTGAGCCTGGTCGTAGCGGCGCTCGCGGTCGCGACGGCTGTCCTGCTGGCCTGGTCTCCGACCCGGTCGGTGTCCGGCCGACTGCGTGCCGTCACCCCGGCCCCGCCGCCCGCCCGCAGTCCCCGATCCGCAGGTGCCGGTCACGGCGACGTCCGGCTGGGACGTCTGCGGGAGCGATACAGCGCCCACCGCCTCGCGCCGGCCCGGAGGCAGTCGGTCGTCGAGGTGACCTATGCGTTGGCCGCCGAGCTGCGCAGCGGTCGTCCGCCTGGCGCGGCGCTCGCCGCTGCCGCTGCCGCGGGAGGCCCGCTGGCCGGACCGCTGGCCGAGGCCGCAGCTGCTGCCGCCGCCGGGGCCGCGGCGAGCGACGAGCTGCGGCGGCTGGCACGCCACCCGGGTTGTTCGGGGCTGTCGGCGCTGGCCGCCGCGTGGGAGGTGACCGAACGGGTGGGCGGTCCGATCGCGGATGTCCTCGACCGGCTCGGGGAGTCCCTCGACGCGGAGGCCGAGGCGGACCGGGCGATCGCGGCAATCCTGGCCGGCCCACGAGCGACGATGCTGCTGCTCGCGGTGCTGCCCGCGTTCGGTGTCGTGCTCGGGCAGTCGATCGGAGCCGCCCCCGTCGCTCTGCTCCTGCACCGGCCGCTGGGCTGGGGCCTGCTGGCAGCAGCTGCGGTGCTCGACGTCGCCGGCCTCGTGTGGATCGAGCGGCTCGCGCGGAGGGTCACGAGGCCGTGACGGCCGGTTGGGCTGCGTTCGCCGTGGCGCTCGCCTGCCTGGCCTGGCCGGTTCGCCTGCGGGCTGCGGCCCGCCTGGCGCGCGTTACGGCGCTCGACCGGGTGCAGGCCGAGCCCACGACGGATCGACAGCGGCGCCGCGGTCTCCCGCTCGTGGCGGCCGCCGCCGGGCTCGCGGCCCTGGTCGCGACCGGCGGTGGGCTCTGGCTGCCGGTCCTCCTGGCAATCGCGGTGGCGATGGCGACGCGTCGCCGATCGCGGGTCGCGCGTCCGCGGACCGAGCTGCCCTTGGTCATGGAGCTTTTCGCCAGCTGCCTGGCCGCCGGCGCCGCTCCCGCTCCCGCGCTCGGGGCCGCGGCGGCCGCGGCCGGGCGGGACCTGCAGGGGGAGATCGAAGCCGTCACCCGAGCGATGCTTTCGGGCGCGCCGCCCGAGGAGGCCTGGGGGCCGTGGCTGGCCGACCCCGAGCTCGCCGGCATCGCCCGGACGTTCGTTCGTGCCAGCGACTCCGGCGCCGCGGCAGCTGCCGAGATCAGTCGGGCTGCAGCGCGGCTGCGTTCCCAGCGGCGTTCGCTAGCGCAGCAACGGGCCGCTCGGATGTCGGTCTGGGTGGTGCTGCCGGTGGGCTTCTGCTTCCTGCCGGCGTTCATCCTCGTCGGTGTCGTGCCGATCGCCGCCGGGCTTCTCGGTGGCTTGCGCTGACCTGTCCACAACGGCAACTCGCGGCGGGCGACTCCACAGAAGCCCTCCGGCCCTGGAGGTCGAGGGCCCCGAGCGCAGACCCTGGCGATCGCCGGCACCGCCGGCACCCGCGCCGGCCGGTAGCCGGTCAGAAAGGAGTCGGCATGCGTCGCCTGATTCGGGCCCTGAAGGAGCAAGGGGACGTCGGCATGACGACAGCGGAGTACGCCGTCGGCACCGTGGCGGCCTGCGGCTTTGGAACCGTGCTCTACAAGATCCTGACCAGCGACACCGTGGCTCACCTCCTCGAGAACGTCATCACTCGAGCCCTGAGCTTCATCTTCTGAGAGACATGCCAACGAACCGGCTCGGTCGCCCGATGTGTCAGGCCGGGTCCGCCGACGACGGCATGGTGACCGCGGAGCTCGCGGTCGCCCTGCCGGCGTTGGTGCTCGTGCTGGCGCTGGGACTCGTCGTCTTCGCCACGGCGCTCGCCCACCTACGCTGCGCCGACGCTGCCGAGGTCGCCGCCAGGCTGGCGGCGCGCGACGAGACTTCCGCCAACGCCGTCCGCGCCGGCCAGCAGGTCGCTCCGACCGGCGCCATAGTCCGGGTGGCCGTGTCCGCGGCGACCGTCACCGTGACGGTCTCGACCCGGGTCTCGTTCCCGCTGGTCGGTCGCTGGTTGCCGGGCACGTCCGTCGTGGAGCGCTTCACGCAGGCTC
>JAVEEE010000187.1 GCA_030840615.1 Frankiaceae bacterium
TCCTCGCGGGTCATCAGCTCGTCGCCCTTGTAGATCCAGACCTTGACCCCGATCCGGCCGAACGTCGTGCGCGCCTCGTAGAACCCGAAGTCGATGTTGGCCCGCAGCGTGTGCAGCGGCACCCGGCCCTCGCGGTAGAACTCCGACCGTGACATCTCGGCCCCGCCGAGCCGTCCGGAGCACTGCACCCGGATGCCCTTGGCGCCGCTCTTCAAGGCCGACTGCATGGCCTTGCGCATCGCGCGGCGGAACGAGACCCGGCTCGACAGCTGCTCGGCGACGCCCTGCGCGACGAGCTGCGCGTCGATCTCCGGCGACTTCACCTCGAGGATGTTGAGGTTGACGTGCTTGCCGGTGAGCTTCTCGAGGTCACCGCGGATGCGGTCGGCCTCGGCGCCACGACGGCCGATGACGATGCCCGGCCGGGCGGTGTGGATGTCGACGTTGACCCGGTCGCGGGTGCGCTCGATCTCGACGCGGCTGATTCCCGCGCGCTCCATGCCCTTGGTGAGCAGCCGGCGGATCGCGACGTCTTCCTTCACGTACTCGCGATAGAGCTTGTCGGCGTACCAGCGGCTCTTGTGCCGGGTGGTGATGCCGAGCCGGAACCCGTTGGGGTTGACCTTCTGACCCATCAGCGGGCCTTCCTGTCGTCAGTCGTCGACTCGCGTCTGCCTGATTGCGCCGGCTCGACGACGATGGTGATGTGGCTGGTCCGCTTGCGGATGCGGTAGGCGCGACCCTGGGCGCGCGGCCGGAACCGCTTCAGGGTCGGACCCTCGTCGACGAATGCCTCGACGATGAACAGGTCGTCCGGGTCCAGCCGCTGGCTGCGGACGTGCGCGAGGTGCTCGGCGTTGGCTATGGCCGAGTCGAGAACCTTGCCCACCGGCTCGCTCGCCGAGTGTGCATCGAACTTGACGATCGCCTGCGCCTCGACCGCGGGCAGGCCGCGGATGAGGTCGATGACGCGACGGGTCTTGGTCGGGGACATGCGGACGTAACGCGCCGTGGCTCTGCCGACGATGACCGACTGCCTCGCGAAGGTTCCCGTCGGGGCGGTCCGGGACGACTCAGACACGACGCGACCTCCGCTCGTCCTTCACGTGACCGCGGAACGTGCGCGTGGGAGCGAACTCGCCCAGCTTGTGGCCGACCATGGCCTCGGTCACGAACACGGGGACGTGCTTGCGACCGTCGTGTACGGCGATGGTGTGGCCGAGCATGGACGGCACGATCATCGAGCGGCGGGACCACGTCTTGATGACGTTCTTGGTCCCCTTCTCGTTTTGGACGTCGACCTTCTTCTGCAAGTGGTCGTCGACGAACGGACCCTTTTTGAGGCTGCGTGGCATCTGTCTCTATCTCCTAGCGCCGCTTCGTGGCCTTGCGGCGGCGGACGATGAGGCGGTCGCTGTCCTTGTGGGCGCGACGGGTGCGGCCTTCGGGCTTGCCCCACGGGCTGACCGGGTGCCGGCCTCCCGAGGTCTTGCCCTCGCCACCACCGTGCGGATGGTCGATCGGGTTCATGGCGACACCGCGGACGGTCGGACGCTTGCCCTTCCATCGCATCCGGCCGGCCTTGCCCCAGTTGATGTTGGACTGCTCGGCGTTGCCGACCTCGCCGACGGTCGCCCGGCAGCGCATGTCGACGTTGCGGATCTCTCCGGACGGCATGCGCAGCTGAGCCATGCCTGCGTCCTTCGCGACGAGCTGGACGCTCGACCCGGCGGAACGGGCGATCTTGGCCCCGCCACCGGGCCGCAGCTCGATCGCGTGGATCACGGTGCCGACCGGGATGTTGCGCAGCGGCAGGTTGTTTCCGGGCTTGATGTCCGCAGACGGACCCGACTCGACCCGGTCGCCCTGGGAGAGCCGCGCCGGGCAGATGATGTAGCGCTTCTCGCCGTCGGCGTAGTGCAGGAGCGCGATCCGCGCGGTGCGGTTGGGGTCGTACTCGATGTGCGCGACCTTGGCCGGCACGCCGTCCTTGTCGTTACGCCTGAAGTCGATGACTCGGTAGGCACGCTTGTGGCCGCCGCCCTGGTGACGCGCAGTGACGCGGCCGTGGACGTTGCGACCGCCCTTGCTGTGCAGCGGGCGCACGAGCGACTTCTCCGGCTCGCTTCGAGTGATCTCGACGAAGTCGGACACGCTCGAGCCGCGCCGGCCCGGCGTTGTCGGCTTGTACTTGCGGATACCCATGTCAGACAGACCCTCCGAACAGGTCGATGCGGTCGCCTGCAGCGAGGCTCACGATCGCCCGCTTGGTGTCGTTGCGCTTGCCGAACCCCAGCCGGGTGCGCTTGCGCTTGCCGGGACGGTTGATGGTGTTGACGCTCGAGACCTTGACGTTGAACACCTGCTCGACCGCGATCTTGATCTGGGTCTTGTTGGCGTCCGGACGCACGACGAAGGTGTATTTGCCTTCGTCGATCAGGCCGTAGCTCTTCTCCGAGATGACGGGAGCGAGCAGCACGTCACGGGGGTCGGGGATCACTTGTCCTCACCCTCTCCTTCTGCGCGCGGAGCACGATCTTCCGGAGTGTCGAGCAGCTCGTCGGCCAGTGCGGTCTCGGCCGGCTCGTCGGTGTCCTTGCCGGCGGCCTCCTCGAAGACCTCCTCGGCCTTGAGGTCCGGGCTGGTCTGCTCGGCGACCTCGCCGGCCATCTCCTCGGCCGAGACGCCCGCGCCGGCCGCTTGCGTCGTGCCGGCGTCGGTGGCAGGAGTCTCGGACACGGCTGGTGCCTCCTCGGCTGCGGCGGTCTTGGCCGGTGCGGCCTTCTTGGCGGTCGCCTTCGTCGCCGGCGCGGCCTGCTGCACCGGCGCTGGTCGGTCGGCAGGCTCGGTCGCGAGCGTCTCGACCGCTTCGCCGAGCTGGCGGCCCTGCTTGCTGCCCGGGTGGTTGAGGAACGCCGCGAGCGCCCCCTCGGTGAAGAGCACGTCGTCGCTGACCAGCACGTCGTAGGTGTTGAGCTGGTCCGGCGCGATGAGGTGCACGGTCGGAACGTTGCGCAGGCTCTTCCAGGTGAGGACATCCTCGCGTTCGGCGACGAGCAGCACGTGGCGGCTGTTGACGATGCGCGCGAGTGCCGTGGCCGCCGTCTTGGTCGACGGGGTCTC
>JAVEEE010000208.1 GCA_030840615.1 Frankiaceae bacterium
CGTGGAGATCGTCGGGCTCGACGTCGAGGCCGACGGCGGCACGCACGTCGCCTCGACCCGGCAGATCGGCCGGCTCGAGATCGTGAAGGTGGAAAACAAGGGCAAGGGTTTCCGGCGGCTGCGCATCCGGCTGTCGCAGTGACCGTGAAGGGTTGGTCACCTCCGTCGTACGGCGACGCGTCGTTGGCGGATGTCGGTCCGTCACTGCTGGCGGCGATGGGCGTGTCCGGCGAGGTCAACAGTCTGGGCCTCCCCGATCTGCAACGTGCCTGCCTGCTCGTCGTCGACGGACTGGGCTCGACGCAGCTGGCGGCGAACCCGGACTCGGCGCCCTTCCTCACGTCAATGCAGGGACGTCGACTCACGGCGGGTTTCCCGGCGACGACCGTCAGCAGCCTGGCATCGCTGGGCACCGGCCTTCCGCCGGGCGAGCACGGGCTGACCGGCTACACCAGCTACGTCGCCGAGGTCGACTCCGTCGTCAACTGGCTTGCGTGGCGGTCGGTGGGCGCCGGCACCGATCTGCGGGACCAGCTCGTGCCCGAGGTGACGCAGCCGCGGCCGACAGTGTGGGAGCGGGCGGCCGCGGCCGGCGTGGCAACGACGATCTGCACCTACGACCATTTCGCGGGGACCGGGCTCACCCGCGCGGTGCTCCGCGGCGGCCGCTGGGGCGGCACCCTCACCGAAGGTGACGCGGTCGCCCGCGCCGCCGATGCCGTCGACCAAGGACATCGGTCCTTCGTCTATGTCTACGTGAGCGCGCTCGACCTCGTCGGGCACGTGCGGGGCCCCGAGGACGACGCGTGGCGGGCCCAGCTCTCCATCGTCGACCGCATCGCCGAGCAGCTGGCGGCACGACTTCCCCGCGAAGCGCGGCTGTTCGTCACCGCCGACCACGGCATGGTGCTGGTGCCCGACGAGCAGAAGATCGACTACGACGAGAACGCGTCCCTGCAGACGGGTGTCCATGCCCTCGCCGGCGAGCCGCGGATGCGCCACGTCCACACGCAGTCAGGCGCCGCTGCCGATGTGCTCGCCGCGTGGCGCTTGACGCTGGGCGACGACTGGGTGGTCGTGACACGGGAGGAGGCGGTCGAGGCCGGGCTGTTCGGGCCGCGCGTCACCGACGCGGCGATGCCCAGGATCGGTGACGTTGTCGCCTTCTGCCTGAGCACCGGCGGCGTCGTCGAGCGTCGCCGGCTGCCCCGGCTGGCAGCGATGCCGGGTCAGCACGGATCGCTCACGGACGACGAGCTGCTCGTGCCGCTGCTCTCCACCGATCCTTGAGGGGCAAGACTGGCCGTGACAAAGGGTGGTGCGCAGGCAGTCCAAAGGAGACTCGATGACCTCGGTGCCGGATCTTCGACTCAACAACGGCGTGACGATTCCTCAGCTCGGCTTCGGTGTGTTCCTCGTTCCCGCCGACGAGGTCATCGAGCCGGTGGCGACCGCGATCGCCACCGGCTACCGCCTGATCGACACCGCGACTCTCTACGGCAACGAGGAGGGTGTCGGCAGGGCCATCGCCGACAGCGGGGTGCCACGCGACGAGCTGTTCATCACAACGAAGGTCTGGAACACCGAGCAGGGCTATGACCGGACGTTGCGCGCCTTCGACGAGAGCATGCGGCAGTTGCGTCTCGAGGTGCTCGACCTCTACCTCATCCACTGGCCACAGCCGCAACGCGACCTCTACGTCGAGACGTGGCGGGCACTGGAACGGCTGGCGGCCGAGGGGCGGGTCCGGGCGATCGGCGTCTCCAACTTCACCTCTGCACATCTGGAGCGGCTGCTCGCCGAGGCCGATGTCGTGCCGGCGGTCAACCAGGTCGAGCTGCACCCAGGCCTGCCGCAGGAGGACCTGCGGGCATTCCACGCCAAGCACGAGATCGTCACCGAGGCGTGGAGCCCCCTGGGCCGGGGTCACGGGTTGCTGGACAACGACGAGGTCACTGCGATCGCTGCGGCCCACGACCGCACTCCGGCACAGGTCGTGTTGCGTTGGCACATCCAGCTCGGCAACGTCGTCATCCCGAAGTCGGTCCGCCCCGAGCGGATCCGCGAAAACTTTGCAGTGTTCGACTTCGCGTTGACCGACGCCGAGATGTCACGGTTGCTCGCGCTCGACTCGCCCGGTCGTGTCGGTCCGGACCCGGACACCTTCAACAGCACCTGACGGGAGACCGGCAGTGCCACCGATCGTGCTCGTTCGCGGTGACATCACGACGCAAGACGTCGATGCTGTCGTGAACGCCGCCAACAACGGCTTGATGGGTGGCGGGGGAGTCGACGGCGCGATTCTGCGGGCGGGCGGCGACGTGCAGCTTGCGGCTCGACGGGAGCTACGGGACCGGATCGGCGCGCTCCCCACGGGCCAGGCGGCAGCGACCGTGGCGGGCGCGATGGTGGCCCGCTGGGTGATCCATGTGGTCGGGCCGGTCTTCAACGGGACTGACGACCGCGCGCCGCTGCTCGCGTCGTGCTACTCGTCGGCCCTCGACGTCGCCGACGAGCTGGGTGCCCGGACGGTGGCGTTTCCCGCCGTGTCGGCGGGCATCTACGGCTGGCCGATGCCATCAGCTGCCGACATCGCCGTCGCAACGGTCCGTGCCACGCCTACTGACGTCGAGGAGGTGCGCTTCGTGCTGTTCAGCGACGACGCGTTGGCCGAGTTCACCCGCGCCGCCGGTTAGAACTGCAGCGCTTTCGACCACCCGTCGAGCACGGCGCTGTCGCCCGAGACCTCCAAGGACGTCCACGGGACGCGGTTGTACGCCGCCAACAGCAGGGCACTCGTCGTACCCCGCACCGTGACGTCCGGGTCGCGCGCGACTTCGAGCCGTTCGATGGATGCGGCGGAGAGCCGAACGTTCCAGGACCCTTCGTCGGTGGCGAGGAAGGCAATCGTTGCCTCCGGCAGCGTCGCACCGTCGCGGGTCCTGACCCGCGGCACGAGCACGTCGATGAGCTCGTCCATGCCATCGTGCGCCAGCTCCGCGTCGATCGGCTGGGCAAGGCTGTGTGCGCGTTGCGCGTCGTAGCGGTGCACGGACGACTCGTGGGCCATCCGTCTGGCCCAGAAGGCGGCCACATCCGGCTCCGCTGACCAGTTCCAGACCGGGGTGTCCGGTTCGGTGCTGGAGAGGGCCTCGACGAGCTCGTCGAGCTGACTCGCGAGGTAGTCGACGGGGTCGACGTCCGCCGGCGCCGACGGCTTGCTGTCCGGCCTGCCGGACAGCCGCTCACCGACGATGCCGCCGACCCACTCGTAGACCTCGCCGACATGACGCAGCAGGTCGCTCATCACCCACTGGCCGCACGTCGGGACCGGCACGTCCAAGCCCAGCCTTCCGGCGGCGACGATGCCCTCGCCCTCGCTGCGCACCGCCGCGGTCAGCTCGGAGAAGGACGGCGAAGTCATTCGTCCACCCCCGCCGTGAAGTCGAACTCCTCCGGCGCCGTGGCCGGTGTGATCCAGCGGATCCACGGCTTGCCGAAGACGCCGTGCAGATCGTTGGCCCGGTCGACCAGTCGGGCGTAGGCCGCGTCGAAGGCCGCGCTGTCACCGGCCTTGATCGCGTCACGCACCGGGACACACTCGCGGTCGAGGTAGGCCGACATCTCCTCGAGGTACTTGGGCCGGCTGGCGGCGCACAGCCGCAGCTGCTTGACGATCGAGCGATAGAAGTAGTCCGCCAGCCGCCAGTTGCGTGCCTGCGCGGCGTAGTAGAGCCGATGGGTGCGCGCGCCGACCTCGGCCATCAGGCGATCCATGCCCGGCTGCATCAACGCGAGCTCGTCCAGCGTCAGGTCGCGCTTGCCGTTGTTGACGACATGCGTGTGGTCGGTCGTGATGCGGTCGGCAGTCACGCGCTCACGCCTCACGATGGAGCTTGTAGGTCGCCGCCTGGGCGCGGGGCTTGACGGTGAGCAGGTCGATGTTGACGTGCGCCGGGCGGGTGACGATCCAGGCGATGCAGTCGGCAACGTCGTCCGCGACCAGCGGTCCCGGGACGCCCGCATACACCGCTTCGGCGCGGGACTGATCGCCGCCGAAACGCACGAGCGAGAACTCCTCGGTCTTCACCATGCCCGGAGCCACTTCCGAAACACGGACCGGCTGCCCGCACAGCTCGAGCCGCAACGTCTCGGTCATCGCGCGCTCCGCATGCTTCGCCGCCGTGTAGCCCGCGCCGCCTTCGTAGACGACATGCGCAGCGGTCGACGTGACGGTGACGATCACGCCGTCGCCACTGTCGACGAGCCGGGGCAGCAGCCCCCGCGTGACCCGCAACGTGCCCAAGACGTTGACGTCGTACATCCTTCGCCAGTCCTCCTCGTCGGCTTCCGCAACCGGTGCCAGCCCGAAGGCGCCGCCGGCGTTGTTGACCAGCACCCGGCACTCCTGCACCTCGGCCGCGAACGCCAGAACCGAGGCTGCGTCGGTGAGATCGACCGGAAGGGCGCGGCAGCCGGTCTCGTCGGCGAGCGCGCTCAGCCGGTCGACCCGGCGCGCGGCGGCGACGACCTCGAAGCCCTCGGCGACAAGCCGGCGGACGGTGGCCGCTCCGATGCCACTGCT
>JAVEEE010000224.1 GCA_030840615.1 Frankiaceae bacterium
TCGACCGGCGTGCTGCCGCGCCTGCTGCGGCTTTACTACCTGCGCAACCGCGAGGTGATCGACTATTCGCCGGACGAGCGCGACCTCGAAGGGCTCGAGCGCCAGCTCGAGGCGCTGGGCCGAGCGATCAGCAAGGCCCGCGAGTCCGGTGACTGGCGTCACAAGCCGAGCAAGCTCTGCGACTGGTGCTCGTTCCAGGCGCTGTGCCCGGCCTTCGGCGGCACGCCCCCTCCGCTGCCGGTTCAGCCGGACGTGACCATGAGCATCTGATCCGCGCCGACCTGGAAGCGGTAGTCGACCCGGCGTAGTTCGGCCCTCAGCCGCTCCCCCGCCAGCTGTGCCATCAAGTCATCCCAGAACGGTACGACGTCACCGGCTCCCTGCATGATCGTCGGAAACACGCGCACCTCCCGGCCGACGCGGGCCAGCTCGCGCACCGCGGCCAGATGCCAAGACTGGCCGAGCACGTCGGCCCAGGTGAACAGCAGATGCGAACAGATCACGAGGTCGAAGACGCCGTCGCGGAAGGGCAGCTGCGGCAGCTGAGCCGCGACGTAACGAGACGGATTCCCCTCGACATCCAGCAGGAACTGCGCGAGCGCGCGCTTGCGCAGCGCCTCCCGTCGCGCAGGCACGCCGTACCAGTCCCACTCGAAGCTGTCCGGATGCTCTGCGGCGATCGCGTTGCCGCGGTCCAGGTCGCGTCGGCCGGCCTCCGCGAGCTGTTCCCGGGTCAGCACGTAGGCAGGATCCGCAGCCAACGCGCGGCATCCCCCCGCCGCGGCCTGGGCGACGAAACCGGCCGCGCCGGCGGAGCAGTCGAGAACACGTCCCGACAATTCGTCCCGACCCAGCCCGAACATGGCGACGTACTCCTCGAAGGAGCGCGAAGTCACCAGCACAGTCGCACGTTATCCAGCAGCCGCAACGTTTCTGCTCGGGTAGCGTCGGGATGTGACCGAAGCAGTCAAAATCCTCGACCTGCCGACATCCGACGCCGCCGCCCGAGCCGAGCACGTGACCAAGATCTACGGCGAGGGCGGCACCCGCGTGGTGGCGCTCGATGCAGTCTCCGCAGAGTTCGGCCGGGGCAAGTTCACGGCGATCATGGGACCGTCCGGGTCGGGCAAGTCGACGCTCATGCACTGCCTCGCCGGGCTCGACTCCGTGAGCGACGGGCGCGTCTTCCTCGGCGACACCGACCTGACCGGGCTCGACGACAAGGCGTTGACGAACGTACGCCGGGACCGCGTGGGGTTCGTGTTCCAGTCGTTCAACCTCGTGCCGACGCTCACCGCGCTGGAGAACATCCGGCTCCCGCTCGATCTCGCCGGCCGCGATCCGGATCCGGGGTGGTTGGACACGGTCATCGACACGATCGGGTTGCGCGACCGGCTCGGGCACCGGCCGACCGAGCTGTCGGGTGGCCAGCAGCAGCGGGTCGCGTGCGCGCGGGCGATGGTGTCGCGCCCTGAAGTGATCTTCGCCGACGAGCCGACCGGCAACCTCGACTCGCGATCGAGCGCGGAGCTGCTGGCGTTCCTGCGCCGATCGGTCGACCAGACCGGCCAGACCATCGTCATGGTCACCCACGACCCCGCCGCCGCCTCGTACGCCGACCGCGCACTCTTCCTGGCCGATGGGCGCATCGTCGAGGAGCTCGACAACCCCACGGCGGAACGGGTGCTCGACCTGATGAAGCGACTCGACGTTCCCACGCCGACCGAGACCTGAGCGCGGATGCTGCGACTCGCGCTCAAGGGCGCATTGGCCCGTCGGCTGCGGTTGGCGCTGACCGCCGCCTCCATCGTCATCGGTGTTGCGTTCGTGTCCGGCACGCTGGTCCTGACGGACACGCTCAACGCGACGTTCGACAACATCTTCGGTGATGCGGCGAAGGGCGTGTCCGTCGTCGTCCGCGGCCAGCAAGCGTTCGCCGGCAGCAGCGAGAACGGGCCGGCCGACGAACGCGCGCTCGTGCCGGAAGCCATGCTCCAGAAGGTCAGTCACGTCCCCGGGGTGGCATCGGCCAGCGGTGTGGCCGACGGCTACGCCCAGCTCGTCTACAAGGGCAAGGCGGTGGTCAACGGAGGCGCGCCCAACCTCGGCACCGCGTGGGTGGGCGACGTGCCGGCCAACCCGTTGCACCTCGTCCGTGGCCGCGCCCCGGTTGCCGCAGACGAGGTGGTCATCGACGAGAAGAGCGCCGCGAAGTTTCACATCGCCGTCGACGGCCCCGTGCAGGTTGTCGTCTCCGGGCGCACGTTTGCAGGCAAGGTCGTCGGGATCGTTCGCTTCGGCAGCAACTCCGCGCTTGCCGGGGCCACCGTGACCGCCTTCGCACCCGCGACGGCGCAGCGGCTGCTGCTCGGCACGCACGACGAGTGGACGACGGTGCAGCTCAGCGCTCAACCAGGAGTCAGCCAGGAGACTCTCCAGCAGCGCGTCCGCACGTCGCTCTCGGGTGAGCACCTCCAGGTGCTGACGGAGAAGCAGTACGTCCAGGACCAGGCCGACAACGTCAAGTCGCAGTTCAAGTTCTTCAACGTCCTGTTGCTGGTCTTTGCCTTCATCTCCGTGTTCGTCGCGGTCTTCATCATCTTCAACACGTTCACGGTGCTGGTCGCGCAGCGCACCCGCGAGCTGGCCCTGCTCCGGGCGCTCGGAGCGAGCCGACGCCAGATGCTGTCGTCGGTCGTCCTCGAGGCCGGCATCGTCGGTGTCGTCGCAGGAGTCACCGGTCTCGGCCTCGGAGTGCTCGTCGCCCTCGGGCTGCGCGCATTGATCTCGTCGCTGGCCGACGGGCTCGAAACCGTCGCGTTGCAGGTGCAGATGCGCACGCTGATCGTCGGGATGCTGGTGGCCGTGCTCGTCACCGTCACCGCGGCCGTCGTTCCGGCTTTCCGGGCCTCGCGGGTGCCTCCGGTGGCCGCGATGCGCGACGACTTCGTTCTTCCGACGGCGTCGCTGCGCCGGCGGAACCGCATCGGGTTCGCTCTCCTGATCATCGGTGGAGTGCTGCTCGCGAGCGGAGTCCGCGACGGTAGCGCGTTGCGGATCGGCCTCGGGGCGCTCTCGATGTTCCGCGCGGTCACGGCGTTGAGCCCGCTGCTCAGCCGACCCATCGTCGGCGGCGTCGGCCGGGCCCTCCCACGCTTCTGGGGCACCCCCGGCCGCCTCGCCCGCGAGAACGCGCTCCGCAACCCGCGCCGCACCGCCGCGACTGCGTCCGCCCTCATGATCGGAGTGGCGCTCACGACGACGATGTCCGTGATGGCGGCCTCGATCACGACGTCGGCCAACGCCGCCATCGACGACAGCGTGGGTGCCGATTTCATCATCACGGCCAACAACTTCGCGCCGGTGTCGGACAGCGTGGCGTCGGCGGTCGCCTCGGTGCCCGGCGTCGGCGCGGTCACGTCGTTCCGCTTCGGCTCGATGAAGGTCGGCAACTCGGTCAAGCAGGTGCAGGGCGTCACCGACGACACGGTCGCGGACACGCTGCGGCTCAAGGTCGCGTCGGGGGACGTCCGCTCGATCGTCCCCGGTTCGGTGCTCGTGAGCCAGGATGCGGCTGACAGCCACCACTGGCATGTCGGCAGCCCCGTGCACGTCACGTTCGCGCTCACCCGCGCGCAGACCCTCACGATCGCGGGGATCTACGAGAAGAACCCGATCGCCGGCGACTACATGATCGGGTTGTCGACCTACGACGCCAACTTCCGCAACCGTCTCGACGTCGTTGTCGCCGTCAAGGCGGCAGAGTCCGCCAACCTCGGCGAGGTGCGCGCGGGCCTGGCCAGGGCGCTGAAGCCGACGCCGTCACTGCAGCTGCGCGACCAGACGGAGTTCAAGCAGGACCAGAAGCGCCAGATCAACCAGGTGCTCATCTTCGTGCTCGCCCTGCTTCTCCTGTCGCTGGTGATCGCGTGGCTGGGCATCGTCAACACGTTGGCGCTGTCCGTGTTCGAGCGAACCCGCGAGATCGGGCTGCTTCGCGCCGTCGGCATGGCGACACGGCAGGTGCGGCGGATGATCCGGCTCGAGGCCGTGGTCATCGCGTTGTTCGGGGCGTTGCTCGGCGTGCTGCTCGGTCTCGGCTATGGCGCTGCCCTGGTGCAGGCCCTGCACTCCCAAGGTGTCGACACGACGTCGATCCCCGTGCTGCAGCTGGTTGGTTACCTCGTGATCGGCGTGCTCGCGGGCATCACGGCCGCCTGGTGGCCGGCGCGCCGCGCGTCACGGCTCGACGTGCTCCAGGCGATCGCCAGCGAGTGACACGTCCTCCTCCCCGCCCACCACCCCCAAGAGGAGCCGGCTACGCCGTCCCGGGTGGCAGGCCGAGCAGCCAGTCGGGGTCGATGTCGGTCATCGCAACCACCACGCACCGGGTCGGCGTCGGATCGATCGGCGCAACCGACGGAACCGCGACCACCGTGCAGCCCGCCGCCTCCGCCGACAGCACACCGTTGGCCGCGTCCTCGACGACGACACAGCTCGAAGGCGGGACGCCGAGCCGCGCGCAGGCGGTGAGATAAGGCTCCGGATTCGGCTTGCCCTGACTCACCTCGTCGCCGGCGACGGCGACGTCGAAGCGGTCGTGTCCCAGCCGGGTCAGAGCGGCATCGACGAGCACGCGGTAGGACGACGAGACGAGCCCGGTCGGCACGCCGCGTGCGCGGACCGCGTCGATGAGCTCGACCGCCCCGGCGAGGACCGGCAGATCGGTGGTGTAGTGGCTGACCATGCCGGCCATGACCTCGGCGCGGACCTCGTCGACCGTCCAGTCGGTGCCGGTGAGCTCGATGATGTAGCGGCAGGTGGCGTCGACGGTGCCACCGATGCACTTCGCCTGATGCTGTCGGCCCCACTCGCCACCGAGACGCTCGACGAGACCACCTTCCACGGCGTACCAGACAGGTTCGGAGTCGACGAGGATGCCGTCGAGGTCGAACAGGACCGCTGCTGCACGTGTGGTCGTTGTCAACGCGCGTTGAAGTACTTGGCTTCGGGGTGGTGGACGACGATGGCGTCGGTGGCCTGCTCGGGATGCAGCTGGAACTCCTCGGACAGCGTCACACCGATGCGTTCGGGATCGAGCAGCTCGACGATCTTTGCCCGGTCCTCGAGATCGGGGCAGGCCGGATAACCGAACGAGTAGCGCGACCCGCGGTAGGCCTGGTGTGCCAGCAGCTCACCGAGCTCGCCGCCGTCCTCGCCCGCGAAGCCGAGCTCCTCACGGATCCTGGCATGCCACATCTCGGCGAGTGCCTCGGTGAGCTGCACCGAAAGTCCATGCAGCTCGAGGTAGTCGCGGTAGGCGTCCTTGGCGAACAAGGCACCGGTGACCTCGCTGATGCGCGATCCGACCGTGACGAGCTGAAACGCGACGACATCGACGTCGCCGGAGTCCTCCGCCCGGAAGAAGTCCGCGAGGCAGAGGTAGCGCGGGCGGTGCTGGCGCGGGAACGTGAAGCGGGTGCGCTCCGAGCCGTCCTCGTGCAGCACGATCAGGTCGTCTCCCTTGCTCACACACGGGAAGTAGCCGTAGACGACCGCCGCCTCGAGCATGCGCTCGGACTGCATGCGCTCCAGCCACATCCGCAGCCGCGGCCGCCCCTCGGTCTCGACGAGCTCCTCGTAGGACGACCCGCCCTCGCCGCGGGTCGGCCTGAGACCCCACTGCCCCAGGAACGTCGCCCGCTCGTCGAGCATCCCGGCGTAGTCAGCCAGGGCGATGCCCTTCACTACCCGGTCACCCCAGAAGGGCGGAGCGGGGACGGTGTTGTCGGCGGCGACGTCTGAGCGGTCAGGAAGAAGTTCGGTCGACTCGGCGTCAGGTCGCGGCCGCGCCGCCACCCGGCGGCCGCGCGGCTCGGGCAGCGCCGCGCCGGGCACGCCACGTTTAACGTCCATGACGGCGTCCATCAGCCGCAGGCCCTCGAACGCGTCTTTGGCATAGCGCACGTCGCCGGTGTAGAGCTCTCCCAGGTCGACCTCGACGTAGGCGCGCGTCAGCGCGGCACCGCCAAGGAAGACCGGCCAGCGGTCAGCGACGCCGCGGCTGTTCATCTCCTCGAGGTTTTCCTTCATGACGACCGTGCTCTTCACGAGCAGGCCGCTCATGCCGATGGCGTCGGCACGGTTGGCCTCCGCGGCCTCGAGGATCGCCGAGATGGGTTGCTTGATGCCGATGTTGACGACCGTGTAGCCGTTGTTGGACAAGATGATGTCGACAAGGTTCTTGCCGATGTCATGGACATCGCCCTTGACCGTCGCCAACACGATCGTGCCCTTGCCGTCCTCGTCGGTCTTCTCCATGTGGGGCTCGAGATAGCCGACGGCCGTCTTCATCACCTCGGCCGACTGCAGGACGAACGGCAGCTGCATCTGGCCGGAGCCGAACAGCTCACCGACGGTCTTCATGCCCTCGAGCAAGTGCTCGTTGATGATGTCGAGCGGGGACTTGCCGACGTTCATCGCCTCGTCGAGGTCGGCTTCGAGCCCGATCTTCTCGCCGTCGATGATGCGACGCGAGAGCCGCTCCCCGAGCGGCAGGCCGGCCAGCTCTTCGGCCCGTGACTGGCGAGCAGCCGCGATGTCGACGCCTTCGAAGAGGTCGAGGAACTTCTGCAGCGGGTCGTATCCCGGGGCGTCGGCCGTGGCGGGTCGGCGGCGGTCGTAGACGAGGTCGAGTGCGACGTCGCGCTGCTCCTCGGGGATCCGCGCGAACGGCAGGATCTTGCTGGCGTGCACGATGGCGGAGTCGAGCCCGGCTTTCACGGCCTCGTGCAGGAACACCGAGTTGAGCACCTGCCGGGCAGCCGGGTTGACACCGAACGAGACGTTGGAGACGCCGAGTGTCGTCTGCACACCTGGGTAGCGGCGCTTCACCTCGCGGATCGCCTCGATCGTCTCGAGTGCGTCGCGGCGCGTCTCCTCCTGGCCGGTGGTGACGGGGAAGGTGAGGCAGTCGAGGAGGATGTCCCCCACATCGAGACCCCAGTTGCCGGTGAGGTCGTCGACCAGCCGCGAGGCCACCCGCACCTTCCACTCGGCCGTGCGGGCCTGACCCTCCTCGTCGATGGTCAGCGCGATGACGGCAGCGCCGTGCTCGCGCACGATCGGCATCATTTTCGCGATGCGCGAGTCCGGGCCGTCCCCGTCTTCGTAGTTGACGGAGTTGACGACGCTGCGGCCGCCCAGCCGCTCGAGGCCGGCCTCGACCACGGGAGGCTCGGTCGAGTCGAGCACCAGCGGCAGCGTGGATGCGGTGGCGAAGCGGGTCGCGACCTCATGCATGTCAGCCACGCCGTCCCGACCCACGTAGTCGATGCAAACGTCGAGTAGATGTGCGCCGTCGCGGGTCTGGTCACGCGCGATCTCCACGCAGTCGTCCCATCGCCCTTCGAGCATCGCGTCACGGAAGGCGCGCGACCCGTTGGCGTTGGTCCGCTCCCCGATCGTGAGATATGTCGTGTCCTGCCGGAAAGGGACCTGCTGGTAGAGGCTCGCCGCACCGCGCTCCGGGCGTGGCCGACGCGGGGTGACCGCACGGCCGCCGACCCGCTCGACGACGGCGCGCAGGTGCTCCGGCGTCGTGCCGCAGCACCCACCGACGAGGGCGAGCCCGAAGTCGCGAGTGAACGCGTCGTGCGCATCGGCGAGCTGTTCGGGCGTGAGCGGGTAGTGCGCGCCGTCCGCAGTCAGCTGCGGCAGGCCGGCGTTGGGCATGCACGACAGACCGATGGTGGCGTGTCGGGACAGGTAGCGAAGGTGCTCGCTCATCTCCGCCGGTCCAGTGGCGCAGTTGAGCCCGATGAGGTCGAGCTCGAGCGGCTCGAGCGCCGTCAGCGCGGCACCGATCTCGCTCCCCATGAGCATCGTGCCGGTCGTCTCGACCGTGACCTGCGCGAACAGCGGCAGCCGCGTGCCCAGGGCGCGGAAGGCGCGGCGGGCCCCGTTGATCGCCGACTTCGCCTGCAGCAGGTCCTGTGCGGTCTCGATGAGGATCGCGTGTGCGCCACCCTCGACGAGACCAGTGACCTCCGCCTCGTAGGCATCGCGCAGCTCTGCGTAGGGCACGTGCCCGAGCGTCGGCAGCTTGGTGCCGGGCCCGACCGACCCGATCACCCAGCGGGGGTGGTCCGGCGTCGACCACTGGTCGGTCACCTCGCGGGCGAGCCGGGCCCCGAGCAACGACAACTCGTGGATCCGGTCGGCGATGCCGTACTCCCCTAGGTTGCCGAGGTTGGCGCCGAACGTGTTGGTCTCGACGGCGTCGCAGCCCACGGCCAGATAGGCGTCGTGCACCGCACGTACGACGTCGGGGCGGGTGGCGTTGAGGACCTCGTTGCAGCCTTCGTGGCCCTCGAAATCGTCAAGCGATGGGTCCTGGTCCTGCAACATGGTTCCCATCGCGCCGTCAGCGATGACCACCCGCTCGCGCAAAGCTGCGAGCAGGGCGTTGTCGGCGGGTGAGACGCTCATGATCAGTCGCTGAGTCTACCGGCGGTGGGCAAACCCAGACGAACCGATAACGTGCGGTGACCCGTCGCGCCGCAACCGGCTGAGCAGCAAGGGGGCCACGTGGCCAGCTACAAGACGATCCTCGTCGGCACCGATGGTTCCGAGTCGTCGTTCCGAGCCGTCGAGCGAGCCGCCGCGGTGGCCGCGGACACCGGGGCAACGCTGCTCATCGTCTCCGCCTACGCCGACATGCCCGATCGCGACCGACGCCGGGCCGCCGAGGCGTTGGGCGAGGAGTCCTACAAGGTCATGGGTTCACACCCCGCCGAGGACATCCTGCGCGAGGCCGCAGACATCGCGAAGAAGGCCGGCGCCAAGGACGTCGACACGGTCGCGCAGGCGGGCGACCCCGTCGACGTGCTGGTGCAGGTCGTCGACAAGCGTGGCGTCGACCTCTGCATCGTCGGTAACCGTGGGCTCAACAGCCTGGCCGGACGGCTGCTCGGCTCGGTGCCCGCCAACATCAGCCACCGCGCTTCCTGCGACGTCCTCATCGTGCACACCACCAAGGGTCGCGGGCGCTGAGCTTTCCCGCGGGGTCGCGGCCATGACGGCACCGGCCGGGTCAGCATTGGCCAGCACGGCACTGGGCGTTGCGCCGCCGCCCGCAGGCGGCATCGACTTCACCCTCCCCGGTGACGGCGTCCGGCTCGGCGCCACCCGCTGGCCCGGTGACGGAGCCCCGATCGTCCTGATGCACGGGCTCGCGTCGCAGCGACGGTTCTGGAACCTGGTCGTCCCGCACCTACGTGGCCTCCCGCTCATAGCGGTCGACCTGCGCGGGCACGGCGACTCGGATAGGCCCGCCCAGGGTTACGAGCTGACGACCGTCGCGAGCGACATCGGAACGGCGATGGACGCGCTGGGCTGGTCGCGGGCGGTGGTGGTGGGCCACTCGTGGGGTGGATCGGTGGCGGCCACGTTCGCGGCCGAACATCCGGAACGGGCGCTGGCGATGCTGGCCATCGACGGCGGGTTCCTGTCGCTCGGCACCACCGGGCAGGACCGGGCTGCGCTGCGCGGTCGGTTGGAGCCCCCTCGGTGGGCGCTGCCGCCGGACGAGCTGGTCAAGCTGCTCAGCGGGCACGGTCCCGCCGGCAGGTGGACACCCGAGCTGGCCGCAGCCGTACTACCGATATTCGAGGTCGGTGCCGACGGACTGGCTCGTGCCCGACTGCCGTTCGAGACACACATGGCGATCGTGGACACGCTGCTCGACTACCAGGCGGAAGTAGTCCTCGCGCAGGTGCGTTGCCCGGCCTGGCTGGTGTCTTGCGAGGCGCTGGGTGGTGCCGACGACTTCGCGGCGGCGAGGGCAGCGGCGCTCGAACGGCTGCCGCACACGATGGCGAATCCTCGGATTCTGCGCTGGGGAGGTGCCGTTCACGACGTACCCTTGCAGTGGCCGGCGCTGGTGGCCGGGCTGATCCGCGCGGCTGCGGAGGACGCGGCCGCACCGGCCTGACGGACGACGACGAGAGGGGCTCGCGTGACCGGCACCGGACGCGCGATGCTCGCAGCGTTCGAGGGCTGGAACGACGCCGCAGATGCCGCATCGGGGGCGATCGAGCATCTCGAACGCGAGTGGCAGGCGCAGCCATTCGCGGCGATCGACCCCGAGGACTACTACGACTACCAGGTCAACCGTCCGACGGTTCGGCTGATCGAAGGCATGACCCGACGCATCGAGTGGCCTACGACCCGGTTGTCGGTCGCGAAAACCGGCGAGCAAGAAGTCGTGCTCATCCGCGGGCTGGAGCCCAACATGCGGTGGCGCGCGTTCTGCGACGAGCTGGTCGACTTCGCGCATGAGCTCGACGTCGAGTCGGTCGTGTGCCTGGCCGCTCTCCTCGCCGACGTCCCGCACTCCCGCCCCATCGAGATGCACGGGTCGGCGTCGGACGAGACTCTTGCGCAGTCGCTCGGCCTGACGAAGTCCCGCTACGAGGGACCGACGGGTGTCGTGTCCGTCTTCCACGAGGCGTGTGCGCGAGCCGGGCTGAAGGTCGTGACGTTCTGGGCGTCGGTGCCGCACTACGTCGCGCAGCCGCCTTGCCCGAAGGCCACGCTGTCGTTGTTGCACCGAGCGGAGGACGCACTCGACCTTGCGATCCCGCTGGGCGACCTGCCCGAGCAGGCACGGGCGTGGGAGCACGGCGTCGACGAGCTGGCGCGCGAAGACACCGAGATCGCGGAGTACATCTCCTCACTCGAGGAGCGTGAGGACGAAGCCGAGCTGCCGGAGGCGTCGGGCGACGCGATCGCCAAGGCGTTCGAGCGCTACTTGCGTCGCCGCGACAATCCTCCGGCGGGCTGACCCGGGCTTCCGCCTGCCCGGCTAGGCGTTCGACTGCACCGTGGGTGCCGTCTCCGTCGTAGCGTCTGCGATCCGGGGCGCCGGGACGTCCGGCATCGTCACCGACGCCGGCTGCCCGAGTCGCTGGTAGACGTAGCCCGCGATGACGATCGTGAGTGGCCCGGTCGCCATGAAGGCGAACCACGAAGCGATCCCGCTCGCTGCGACGACGCCCACGATCACTGTCACGATGCCGAGCGCTTTGGGAAGCGCCTTCGTCCGCAACATCGCGATGCCCATAGCGAGCGTCGCGAGCATCAGTCCTCCGAAGAGCGTCACGAAGAAGAGGTCTTCCTGCACCTGGTTGAGCGCCTGCGCCGCGCTTGC
>JAVEEE010000242.1 GCA_030840615.1 Frankiaceae bacterium
TCGGCCGCCGGGCCCTCTCGACCTGGGTGTCGACCCGGGTCGCCGTCGCCGTGCTGTCCCTGGCGACAGGCTGGATGGTGGTCGACACCACCGCGGGCAACGTCGGGTCCTGGTTGTCGAGCTGGGACCGCTGGGACACCGGCTTGTTCGTGAAGGTCGCGCGGTTCGGCTATCAGGGCTATCCCGAGCACTACAGCGACAAGGGTGTCGTCGCGTTCTTCCCCGGTGAGCCGCTTGCGCTGCGCGCCGTCCACGCCGTCGTGCGCAACTGGGTCGCTTCCGGGTTGCTGATCTCGGCCGTGGCAGGGGCGGTGGCCTGCGTCGCCCTCGCCCGGCTCGGAGCACTCGACTGGGGGGCCGAGACCGGCTCGCGCGCCGTGCTCTTCCTGTCGTTGTCGCCGTACGCCGTGTTCCTGGCGGCCGGCTACTCCGAGGCACTGTTCCTCGCCTTCGCGTTGCCGGCGTGGTTGGCCGCGCGGCGTGGTCGCTGGCTGCTGGCCGGAGCGCTGGCCGCCGGCGCGGGTGTGGTGCGCGTGACCGGTCTGTTCCTTGCCGCAGCGCTGATCGTGCAATGGCTGGTCGATCCGGGGAGCGCCCGCCGGCGGCGCGACCTGGTGCCGCTCGGCTTGCCGTTCGCCGCGATCACGGGCTACGTCGTCTACCTGCACGGCATCACGGGCGACTGGCTCGCGTGGCCGCATGCCGAGCAGCGACAGTGGGGACGGACTCTGACCGCACCGTGGACCGCTCTGCACACCACCTGGTCGGCGGCGGGTGACACGACGCAGGGCGCGGCGTATGCCTGGTCGTTCCGCGCGGAGATCGCGGCTGTCATCGTCGGCGTCGCACTCTGCGTCGCGCTTCTCGCGCTTCGCCGCTGGGCCGAGCTGGTCTACGTGGGTGGTCAGCTCGTCGCGTTGGCGACGTCGTCGTTCTATCTGTCGGTCGCCCGCACCACGTTGCTGTGGTGGCCGTTGTGGTTGTTGCTCGCACGTGCCTCGACGCAGCGGCCATGGGTGCAACCCGTCTACCTATCGCTTGCCGCACCGCTCATGGCAGTTGGCGTCGTGACGTTCGTGACCGGTCACTGGGTCGGTTGACCTGGGAGCTGCGGGGCAGGAAACGCGCGCGCCGCAGCATCGTCGGCGCCCGGTAAGGCAGCATGGATGCGTGAAGTCCTGGCGTCGGCAGTCGGCAGCAGCGGCCATCGTGGCCGCTGCGTGCTGGCCGCTGGCCCTCGTGGTCGCGGCACCGGCAGCGGCGGCGCAGCGATGTCACGTGATGACGATCCGGTATGCCTTCCCCTCGACGACCTCGGGCAGCCTTGCCTTCGAGCCGGACCATTGCGACATCGCGTTCGGCGAGATCGTGCAGTTCACCAACAACACGCTGTCGCGAGTTCACGTCACCGTTTCCGGTGGCTACTCGCGAGACGTGACGCCTGGCGAGACGACCAGCAAGGCGCAGAGCTTCGTCGGGTCGGCGGCGGGCCCCCACGAGGTGAGCGCGACGGACGAGACGGTGCCCACCGGATCCTCAGCCGACGGCAGCATCACCGTCGGTGCATCACCGTCGCCGAGCCCGTCACACTCTCCGCACGGGCACCCGTCGTCGCACCCGCCGTCACCGAGTCCGTCCTCGACGGGAACCGGCCCGCAAGTGGCCCCGACACCGCCGAGGGTGGGCGGCTTCGTCCCGAAGTCCCGACCACCGTCACCTCCCGCCGGGCAGGTGCCGTCGCCTTCGCTGGCCCCGGTGCCCACGGTGACGCCGGACCCGCAGCCGTCGGCCACGGCGGTCGTGGCCGGTCCGGTCGAGCCCGCCGGCGCCCGCCGCCTCGGGCTGCCGGCTGCGCTCGCCGCTCTCGCGGTCGTGGGGTCCGGCGCCGGCCTCGTCCGCGTCGTGCTCGCGGAGCCCATCAGCCCTGTGGACGACCCGAGAAACGTCGGCGGGACGGCCTAGCCTGATTCCTTGCTAGCCTGGGCGGCGCTCCCGGCTTCTCATGAGTCGGCGAGCGACCTCCTGCCACGGAACGACCGTGGCCGCCTGCCGGCCGAACAAGCCGCGGGTTACCGAGTCCGAAGGAGGACGCAGTCACACATGCGTCGCTATGAACTGATGGTCATCCTCGACCCCGATCTCGAGGAGCGCACCATCGCTCCCTCCCTCGACCAGTTCCTCGGTGTCGTCCGCCAAGGCGGCGGCAGCGTGGAGAAGGTCGACGTCTGGGGCCGCCGCCGGCTTGCCTACGAGATCAACCACAAGGTCGAAGGCATCTACGCCGTGCTGGACGTGACGGCCGAGCCGGCCACTGTCAAAGAGCTCGATCGGCAGCTCAACCTCAACGAGGCTGTGCTGCGGACGAAGCTCACCCGTCCGGATGCGAAGTAGGGGGCGAGCATGGCCGCTGGTGACACCAACATCACCGTCGTCGGAAACCTGACGGACGACCCGGAGCTGCGTTTCACCCCCAGTGGTGCCGCGGTAGCCAACTTCACCGTGGCGTCGACGCCACGTTTCCTCGACAAGCAGACCAACGAGTGGAAGGACGGCGACGCGCTGTTCCTTCGCTGCAACATCTGGCGGCAAGCGGCGGAGAACGTCGCGGAGTCGCTGCAGCGCGGCATGCGGGTCATCGTCACGGGTCGACTCAGGCAGCGGTCCTACGAGACCAAGGAAGGCGAGAAGCGCACGGTCTACGAGGTTGAGGTAGACGAGATCGGCCCCTCCATGCGCTACGCGACCGCCAAGGTCAACAAGGTCCAGCGCAGCGGCGGTTCGGGCGGCGGCGGTGGTGGCGGCGGATACGGCGGGGGCCCCGGCGGCGGTGCCGCGGCGGACGACCCGTGGGCCACGCCGGCACCCAGCGGTGGTGGCGACCTGACCGACGAGCCTCCGTTCTAGAGCTCGCCCCTCTTCCCCTGACAACGACAACCATTGACTCGGAGTTCCTCGATGCCTAAGCCTCCCGCCCGCAAGCCGAAGAAGAAGGTCTGCGCCTTCTGCAAGGAAAAGGCGACCTCGGTCGACTACAAAGACATCAACCTGCTGCGCAAGTTCATCTCCGACCGCGGCAAGATCCGCGCGCGCCGGGTGACCGGAAACTGCTCCCAGCACCAGCGTGACGTCGCCATCGCCATCAAGAACAGCCGCGAGATGGCGATGCTCCCCTACACCAGCACGGCCCGCTGAGGAGGATCGAGATGAAGCTCATCCTCACTCAGGAGGTCGGCGGGCTCGGTGGCCCGGGCGACATCGTCGAGGTCAAGGACGGCTACGGCCGCAACTTCCTGGTCCCGCGCGGACTCGCCATCAAGTGGACCCGCGGCGCGGAGTCGCAGGTCGGGCAGATCCGGCGCGGTCGCGAGGTCCGCGAGATCCGCGACCTCGGCCAGGCCCAGGAAGTCGCAGCCCAGCTGGGCGCGCTCAAGGTGTCGCTGCTGTCGCGGGCCGGCCAGGGCGGCCGACTGTTCGGCTCGGTCACGGCCGCCGATGTCGTGGACGCCGTCAAGGCCGCGGGTGGCCCGCAGCTGGACAAGCGCCGCGTCGAGCTGCCGGCCGCGCACATCAAGACGGTGGGCACGCACACCGTGTCGGTCCGGCTGCACCCCGAGGTGCTCGCCACCCTCGCCGTCGACGTCAGCCCCGACGCCTGACGCCCGACATTTCTTTTGTGCACAGCCGGTGCACGGGCGTCGTTCCAGGTCGCCATGCGTGTCTGACGGGTGGTCGAGACCTCGCCCACAAGCTCGTCAACAGGCAGTCCCCCGCGACGCGGCACTGCGTCCACAGGCGCGTCCCCCGATGCGGACACAGGCTGGCGAACCCATCGGTCCAAGGGGGTCCGCGCAGGCCCGTCGCTTCCTAGGCTCCACTCGGAAAGTGTCGGTGGTCGCCCGGACGATGTCGATCATGCATTCGACTGTCGGGGCCATAGGGGGACGTGCTGTGAGTGTCGCTGATGTCGTGACCATGCCCGGGGGTGACGGACCGGGACGGGTCGACTTCGATCGCACGCCACCGCAGGATCTCGTGGCCGAACAGAGCGTCCTCGGCGGCATGCTGCTGTCGAAGGACGCGATCGCCGACGTCGTCGAG
Source organism: Frankiaceae bacterium (assembly GCA_030840615.1). Lineage (GTDB taxonomy): Bacteria > Actinomycetota > Actinomycetes > JAFAQI01 > JAFAQI01 > JAFAQI01. The sequence goes on from JAVEEE010000242.1 coordinate 4,099, forward strand.
GTGTTGCGGCCCGGTGACTTCTACCGCCCGGCGCACCAGACCATCTACGACGCCGTCATCGATCTCTACGGCCGGGGCGAGCCGGCCGACCCGGTGACGATCGCGGGCGAGCTCACTCGGGAGGGCACGCTCGCCAAGGTTGGCGGCGCCACCTATCTGCACACGTTGATCGCCTCGGTGCCGACCGCGGCCAACGCGGGCTACTACGCGGAGATCGTCCGCGAGCGGGCGGTCCTGCGGCGACTGGTCGAGGCCGGCACCCGCATCGTGCAGCTCGGTTACGGCGCCGCCGGCGCCATGGGTGGTGACGTGGATGACATCGTCGACCGGGCCCAGCAAGCCGTTTACGACGTCACCGAACGGCGTACCAGCGACGACTATGTGCGGCTGGAGGAGGTGCTGCAGCAGGCCTTCGACGAGATCGAGGCCATGGGCAGCCGCGGTTCCGAGCTCTACGGCGTACCGACGGGTTTCCGCGAGCTCGACGAGCTGACCAACGGATTGCACCCCGGCCAGCTGATCGTCGTCGCCGGGAGGCCGGCACAGGGAAAGTCCACCCTCGGACTCGACATCATGCGCGCGGCGTCCATCAAGAACGGCCAGACGAGTGTCCTGTTCTCGCTGGAGATGGGCCGCGGCGAGATCACCATGCGACTGCTGTCGGCCGAGGCCCGCATCCTGCTGTCGCATCTGCGCACGGGGTCGATGACCGACGACGACTGGAACCGGCTCGCCCGCAAGATGGGCGAGATCGCGGAGGCGCCGATGTTCATCGACGACTCACCCAACATGTCGATGATGGAGATCCGCGCGAAAGCCCGCCGGCTCAAGCAGCGCCACGATCTCAAGCTCGTCGTCGTCGACTACCTGCAGCTGATGACCAGCCCGCGGCGGGTGGAGAACCGTCAGCAGGAGGTGTCGGAGATGAGCCGTTCGCTGAAGCTGCTCGCGAAGGAGCTCGAGGTGCCGGTGATCGCGATCAGCCAGCTCAACCGCGGCCCGGAGCAGCGTTCGGACAAGCGCCCGCAGATGTCCGACCTTCGTGAGAGTGGCGCGATCGAGCAAGACGCGGACATGGTGATCCTGCTGCACCGCGAGGACTTCTACGAGAAGGAGTCCCCCCGCGCAGGTGAGGCCGACCTCATCGTCGCGAAGCACCGCAACGGCCCGACCAAGGACGTGGTCGTGCTGTCACAGCTGCACTATTCACGGTTCGTCGACATGCAGCAGAGCTGACGCCTGAACCGGCAGGGGCGGGTATGCCTGCTGTTGCGCACGGTTCACGTCAACGCCGCGAAACCGATCGAGCAGGGTCACGACCCTGGGGAGGTCGTGTCCCGCCAGGATCCGGCGAACCTCGGACTCGAGAGCGGCGATCTCGTCGATTGCGCCGGCTGGGGACTGTCGACCGGCGGCTCGCAGCGCGCGCATGAGTCCAAGTCTCGACCGGGCGGCGAAGCCGGGGGCGCCGGCCGCGTCGTGGTCGACGATGGCCGACCGGAAGTGGCCGGCGGCGGCTTCCCAGTGCCCCAACGTCAGCGCGAGCTCACCGAGGACGCGGTCGATGCTGCCGAGTGACAACGGCATGATGCTGGCCCAGCGCCCGGCAGACGGGAGCAGCGTCGAGTAGACCTTGGCTGCCGCCGGCGCGTCGCCGAGCGTTGCAATGGCACTGCCCAGGCAGCTCATCCCGATGAGCCAGTGCGGCTCACCGCGGCGATCCGGGTAGTTCACGGCGAGCAGCTCGTCGACGACGAGCCGGGCCTCGTCGAGGCGGTCCAGCTCGGTCAGCGCCATGACCAGCGCGGCGTGCCAGGTGTAGAGCCGCGGCGCGCGCGCGATCGCCGTGTGGGCCATGTCGACCAGCTCGGTCAGCCGGCCCTGCTCGTAGCGCACCATGTAGAGCTGTACGCCGAACCACGTGGACGCGTCGGGCTGATCGGTGAGCTGGCTCAGCGCTAGTGCCTCGAAGGCGAGCTTTTCGGCGCCGGCGATCTCACCTGCGATGGCTTCCAAGGTGCCCCGGACGATTGTCACGAGCCAGCGTAGGACCGGCAGCCGTAGCTCTTCCGCGAGCCGGGTCGCCCGCTCCAT
>JAVEEE010000248.1 GCA_030840615.1 Frankiaceae bacterium
TTCTCGGAAATGTATAGGTCCATTGACGCTATTGGAAAGCATCCTTATTGTCCCCGGGTGAGGCAGTCGCGGATGCCACTCCTCCTGCTGACCGCGGTCCTCGCCGTCGACCAGGCCGACCGCTACCTGCTCTCGTCGGTCTTCCCGCTGCTCAAGGACGACTTCGGCCTGTCCGACGGCCAGCTCGGCTCGCTCTCAGCCGCGTTCCTGCTGGTGGCCACGGCCGGGTCGTTGCCGTTCGGGATCCTCGTCGACCGGACGATCCGCACCAAGGTGGCCGCCTGGGGGGCCGCGTTGTGGAGCGTGGCCATGCTGGCCACGGGTCTGGCGACGTCGTACTCCGGCTTGTTCCTGTCCCGGATGGGCCTCGGCGTCGCGGAGTCCAGTTACACCCCCGCCTCGTTCTCGCTGCTGACCGACTACTACTCGGTCGAGGAGCGCAGTCGCGTTCTCGGGATCTACCAGGTCGGATCGGTGCTCGGATTCCTCGGCTTGCCCATCGGCGGCCTCATCGCGACCCACTGGGGCTGGCGGGCGGCGTTCGACATCTACGCGCTGGTGGGATTCGTCGTCGCCCTGCTGGTGTGGCGGCTGCCGGAGCCTCAGCGCGGCCTCGCCGATGGACTGCGGGCGGTGGTCGCATCGACGCAGCCGCGGTCGCCGTTCGCGATCATGCCCGCCGTCGCGGCCTTCCGCTACGTGCTGCGCATCCCGAGCGTCACGATCTCGCTGCTGACCAATGCCCTGGCCGTCTTCTTCACCTCCGGGCTCGGCATCTGGGCGACGACGTTCCTGGTGCGCTATCACCACCTGTCGCTGACCAAGGCCACCGCGGCCACCAGCCTGCTCGCGGTCGGCGCGATCGTCGGGATGATCTGGGGCGGCCGGCTGGGGGACCGGCTCGTCGCGCGCGGTCGTCCGGCCGGGCGGGTCGAGGTGGCGGCGGTGGCGCAGATGGTCGGTGTGCTGCTGCTCGTCCCCGCCTTTGCGGTCCACAGCACGGTCGCGATGCTCGTCCTGTTCGCGCTGGGGGCGGTCACTCTGACGATGCCGAACGCCCCGCTCGCGGCGTTGCGGGCCGATGTCGTTCATCCGGACCTGCGCGGCCGGGCTGCCGCCGTACAGGCCGTCCTCTACGCGCTCGCCGCCGCTGCGTCACCGCTCGTGATCGGGCTCATCTCGGACGCGATCGGGCTGCGCGGCGCCTTGCTCGTGATCCTGCCCTTCATGGGGGTCGGTGGTGTCCTGCTGGCGGTCTTCGGCCCGCCGGGCGTCGAGCCGGACCGGCGCCGGATGCAGGCCTCGCTCGTGGAGGCGGAGGTATGAGCCGGCGCGGCCGGCACCGCTGTTGGGCGGTGGGTGGGGTGGTGGACGTGTGAACCCCCGTCTCCACACGCTCGTCTTCGTCGGGCTCTGCCTCGCCGGCGTCGTCGCTGCGGTGGCCCTGACTGTGCGCGAGGTGGGCCAGACGGCGCCGGTCGCGCTGAGCGTCACCGAAACGACCCGCACCGCCGACACCACCCTCGTCGCCGTATCGGTCCGCAACACGACCAGCACCGCGCGGTGCGTCAGCGTCCGGGTGGCGGCCCGGGACCGGGCCGGGCACGACCTGACCGCCGTGACCGCCGTCCGCGCGCTGAGACTGCCGGCTCACGCCCACCGGACGGTCAGCGCCGCCCTTACGCTCACCCGGCGCCAGTACGCCGAGCAGCTGCACGGCTTCTATCCCTCCGAGCGCCCTTGCGCCTCCGGGTGAGAGCGGCGCCTGAGATAAATGAGAACGTCCCTTTCGCTTCTCATACCGGGCATGTAACAGTGAGATTTCCGACGCTGCCATTTCCGGTGGGGCCGGTGAGGAGGACGGGCTGTGCAACGCAAGACTCGAGTGCTGATGCTGCTCACGGTGGTCGTCTGCATGATCCTGACCGCCTGCGGCAGCCGTCGCCCGATGAAGGACTTCGTCGCTGCCGGCAGCACGGCCAACGGCGGCACTCAGCTCGGCCAGACCACGAACAACGGCGGCACCGTCGTCCCCGGCACCACCGTCCCGGGCGCCGGCGGCAGCGGCGCGCCGGGATCCGTCCCCGGCTCGGCGACCGGCAGCACCTCCAATGGAGGGTCGACGGCGAACGGCAACCCTGGCTCCACGCAGCAGGGGTCCGGCCACGCGCCGGGGGCCAGCAAGCCCAACACCGCCAGCGACGCCGGCGTCACCCCGACCACGATCAGCCTCGGCAACATCGTGACGAAGAGCGGGTCGTTCGGGGAGGACCAGTTCACGTCGTTCTACTACGGCGCAGCGGCCTACTTCGACTACATCAACAGCCAGGGTGGCATCAACGGGCGCAAGGTCATCTTCAACACCTGTGACGACGGCGGCACCGGTCCCGGCAACAGCGACTGCGCGCGCAACCTCGCGAAGGACGGCAAGAGCGGCGTGTTCGGCTTCGTCGCCAACAACTGCCTGGTCTGCAGCGGTCTGAAATACATCAGCGACCTCAAGATTCCGCAGGTCGGTGGCTTGGCCATCGACTTCTACGACTACGCGCTGCCTTATGTCTGGCGCTACAGCGGCGAGATGTACCCAACGGACGGTCAGCACATCGGCTACAAGGGCAACCTCTACGAGGGCACCCAGATGTTCCACTACTTCAAGGCCAAGTTCGGCATGAGTAAGGCAGCGGTCGTCTACTACGACAACTCGTCCCAGTCGAAGGAGGCGGGGCAGTCGTTCATCAAGGCGCTCAAGGCCGAAGGCGTCAAGGCTTATGGGTATGGCGAGAATGTCGCCCTGCCGCAGTGGGACAGCGCCGTGCTCGAGATGAAGAACAACGGCGTCAAGTTCGTGTTCGACTCGATCGATATCGGCGGCAACCAGAACCTGTGCAAGTCGATCGACTCGAATCATCTCGTGCTGACGGCCAAGGTCTCCACGATCTCGACCTGGGCGCAGTCCGTGGGTACCACGTTCAACTACCCGTGCCGTACCTACATCTACAGCAGCGACATTCCCGGCTCGCTCGGTTACGACCAGACGACCAACCCGCAGATCCAGACCTTCCGCGCAGCGATGAAGCGATACTTCCCGAATCGCGAAAGCCGGATGTTCCAGTGGAACGTCGACGGCTGGGCGAGCGCGATGTGGTTCGCCGACGCCGCGAAGTCCTGCGGCGCGAACCTCACCCGCACCTGCGTCATCAGCTACCTGAACCGTCCACAGCCGTACGGCGCCCACGGGATCTGGTTTCCGCGCAACAACGTCAAGTACAACTTCGAGACGAAGAAGACGTTCTACCAGTGCGTGACGATCGCGCACTGGACGGAGGTGCGCAAGACCTTCGTGACGGTCGGCGACTACCACAACACGTGCTACACGACGCCGTACATTCCCTATCAGGCGCCGGCATCGTCGTCGTCCTAGTGGGCGGCGACGGTGTCCGACATCTGTAGGTAGTCGGCGCCGGCGCCGTCACGCATCTCACCTGCGTCGCCGAGGAACCGGACGCGACCGCGGCCGAGCACGTAGCAGATGTCCGCGAGTCGCAGGGCATAGGTGAGGAACTGCTCGACGAGGACGATCGTCCTGCCGCGGTCACGCAGCTTCTGGACGGCGTCAAACAGGCTCTCGACCAGAACGGGTGCGAGACCCATGGAGATCTCGTCCATGAGCAGCACGCGTGCGGACGACAGGAACGCCCGGCTGAGGGCGAGCATCTGCTGCTCGCCGCCGGACAGCGTGCCGGCCCGTTGTCCCCGCCGCTCGGCCAGCCGGGGGAAGATCTCCCACACCTCAGCGAGCCGACGCGCCCGCTCGCCCGGATCGCCGGTAGCCGCGCGGACGACGAGCTCGAGGTTGTCCTGCACTGACAGGCTCGGGAAGACGCTGCGCCCCTCCGGGACGAGGACGATGCCGCGACGTGTCCGTTCGTAGGTGGACAGGCCGCGGATCGAACGGCCGTCGAGCAGCAGGTCTCCGCTCATGAGGGGGATCGTTCCGGCGATGGCCGACAGGGTCGTCGTCTTGCCCGCGCCGTTTGGTCCCAGCAGCGCGACGACGCTGCCTGCCGGTACGACGAGATCGACCTCGTGGATGACCTCGATCCGCCCGTAGCCGGCCGAGACTCCCCTCAGTTCCAGGACGGGGGGCTCGAGCCCCGGCGGGGCCGGCTGGGGGGTGTTCACGCGCCGACCCCCAGGTAGGCGGCTCGGACGTCGGAGCTCGCGGCGATCTCGGCCGGCGTCCCCATCGCGATGAGTCGGCCGAAGTCGAGCACGTAGATGACAGCGGAGATCGCCATCACCAGGTCCACGTCGTGCTCGACCAGCAGGATCGACATGCCGGTCGCGGCGAGCTCGCGCAAGACCACCTCCAGGGCCGCGCTCTCGTGCGTGTCGAGCCCGCTGCCGGGCTCGTCGAGCAGCAGCACCGTGGGTTGCGTGCAGAGTGCCCGGCCCAGCTCGACGAGGCGCAGCGTGCCGGTCGACAGCTCGCCGGCGACCAAGGTGCGCAGCCCGGTCAACCCGAGGACGTCGAGAATGTCGTCGACGAGGTCCTGCGGTCGGCGGCCGGCTCCGCCGCGATGCCGGGAGACCGACTCGGCGGCGACGAGCAGGTTGTTTTCGACGGTCATGCCGGCGAAGACCTCGAGCCGCTGGAACGTGCGGGCGATGCCCAGCTGGGCGCGCTTGTGTGTCGGCAGGTCGGTGATGGTGCGGCCGTCCAGCACGACCTGACCCAAGGTCGGCGGCAGCACGCCCGTGAGGCAGTTGAACAACGTTGTCTTGCCGGCACCGTTCGGCCCGATCAGCGAGGTGACCTGGCCGGGCACCACCGTCAGGCTGACGTCGTCCACGGCCTGGAGGCCACCGAACCGCTTCGAGATGCCCTGCACCTCGAGGACGCCTCGGGTGGTGACCGGCGCCTCTGTCAGCGCGGTCACTTGGCAACCTCCTGCAGCACCTTGGTGGCGAACTCGGTCGGCCGCAACGGCGGCTCGTCCGGGAAGGCGGCGGCCGGCGGGCGGTGCGTCGCGGCGTAGGCGTTCTGCAGCCACTCGGGAGCGCGCCCGCCCTGCACCGCCTCCATCAACGTGCCGACGATGCCGAGCGGGAACCGGCTCATGAAGAGGGCGAGTACGCCGATGACCAGCGTCGATCCGCCTTGGCCGAGCACGAGGTCGAGAGCGACGAAGAGCACGGCGGCGACGACCGCACCGGACAGATAGCTGGCGCCGGCCACGATGACCGCGGTGAACCAGAACAGGCTGTGGAAGGGGTCGAACGCGATCGGTCCGATCGACGTGGGCGAGAACCCGCGCGTCTCCTGCGCGAGTAGTGCGCCGCCGAAGGCGGCAATTGCGGCGCTGGCCGAGAACACGAGCAGTTTGTAGGCCCGCAGATCCAGCCCGATGGACTTGGCGCCGATCTCGGAGTCCCGCATTGCCGCGAGCTTGCGACCCAGCTTGCCCCGCCGCATCCGGTCGACCCCGATCAGCACGACACCCAGGCAGACGAGCGCGAACCAGTAGAACGCCCGGTCGCTGTCGAGTGAGAACCCGAACAGGTTGGGTCGGCTCACATCAAGGTTGGTCAGGAAGTAGGGGTTCTCGAACATGAACCGGTAGACGAACAGGCCGATGGCAAGGGTGGTGAGGCCGAGGAACAGCCCGCGTCGGCGTAGCGCCGAGTAGCCGGCGAAGGCGCCGACGATCCCGACCAGGAGCGAGCTCACGAGCATCGCCGCAATGACCGGCATCCGGGGGAGGAACAGCAGCCCGGTGTTGTGCAGATGGATCGACGCAAGTGCGCCGAGCCCGGCGAAGCCCGCTTGGCCCAGAGTGATGTTGCCGGTGAAGCCCGTGACGGCAGTGATCGAGAGCAGCACGACGGCGAGGGAGACCACCTCGCCCGCACTCGAAAGGTCCTGTCCGGACAAGCCGAACGGCACCAGCGTCGCGACGAGCGCGGCCGGGATGAGAAAGCGCAGCCGTGCCGGCAGCGAACGCTCGCGACCGACGCCGGACGCGACCAGCCCACGCGCGGACGGTGCGTCCTCGTCTCGCTCGTTGAGGCTCCGGTAGATCAGCAGTGCGACGAGCAATGTGAGCACGAGCAGGTTGGGGCGCAACGAGTCGAACGGCGCGGGTGGGTTCCAGCTGGTGAGCTCGCTGGAGACGACCCCCAGCACGATGCCCGACAGCACGGCCAGCGGCAGGCTGGTCAGCCGGGCGACGACCGCGACGGCGAACGTGTCGATGACGAGGAGGGTGAGCCGGAACGGGTCGAGCTCGAGCTGTGGCGCCAGTAGTGCACCGGACAGGCCGGCGAACCCGCAGCCGAGAGCCCAGGCGATGGCGGCGACCCGGTTGGCGTTGACCCCGGTCAGGTCGGCGAGCTGGCGTCGGTCCACGACGGCGCGAATGCGGGTGCCGAGATGCGTGTAGCGGAACATGGCCAGCAGTGCCGCGGCGGACACGATGACGATGACGAACTCCGCCAGCTGGTTGGCGCCCATGTAGAGCTGGCTGGTGAAGTTGACCACGGTCTGGGGGAACAGGTTCGGCGTATCGGTCTTGTGGACCGGTCCCCAGATGGTCTGCGCCAGCCCGACGAGAACAACGAAGACCCCCAGCGTCGCGACGAGCTTCTCCGACGTCGAAGCGCGTCGTACTTCGAGCGGCCGGAACACGACGCGCTCGAGCACGATGCCGATGACGGGACCGGCGATGAGAATGGCGACGATGCCCGAGAGGGCTAGTGGCCAGCCCCACCCGATGTTGGTCTGCCACAGCAGGTAGGCCACGAACATCGCGACGGCGCCGTGGGCGAAGTTGAAGATGCCGGTGGCGCGATAGGTGAGCACGAGGCCCAGGCCGGACAGTGCGGCGATCGAACCGGTGGCAACGCCGGCCAACGCCAGCTGCCAATAGAGCATCAGGCGCCGGTGAGTTGCGGCTGGCACAGCGGGCAGGCGTGCAGGCCTCTGCGCTGGGCCGTCTCGAGCGTGACGCTGCGCCCGGTCGGCTTGTCGCCGACGACCGGGCAGTCTGGCCGGTGGAAGCTCTCCCCGCCCGGCAGCACCGTCAGTTTCTCCTGACGGGCGCCATTGGCATTGACGGTGGTCGCCCCGGCGAGCGACGGTGCGTCGGGTCGGTAGAGCAGCACCTGGTGCAGCTCCTGGATCGCCTTCTCCAGCCGGTCGAGCCGGCCCGAGTCGCGGCGCAGGTCCTCGATGAGCAGCAACCGACCACCGAGCGTGATCGCGGCGAGCCCGATCAGACCGCCGGAAACGAGGTAGGGGATCTGCCGGGCCACGATGACCTCGCGGGACACCCCGAGGTAACCCGCGAGCAGCAGGACGCCGCCGAGCGCGATGAGGATGTAGCCCAGATAGGGGCGGGTGGAGGCCCACAACCAGCGCCACAGTGCTGCCGAGTCGGGGGCTGCCGAGTCAGGGGCAGCCGAACCGGGGGCAGCCGAACCGGGGGCAGCCGAACCGGGGGCTGCAGCGCCGGGGGCTGCACGGCCGGGCCGGCCGCCGGTGCGATCACGGAGCGGAGCCATCAGAGGTCTCTTCCGTCCTCGAAATCTGGGCGAGATCGCACGGTAACAATCACGGTTCGTGTTTGTCTACGGTCGTTATCGGCTGGGAAGAACCACGTTCTCCCGTCGGGTTTATCGAGCCCTTGGCAGCCGCGAGGGGGCCCGGAACGGCGCCGCCATCAGCACGAGCAGGGGATAGCCGAGCAGGACGAGCGCGAGCGTCTCGAGTCGCTTGTTGGTCAGGTCGATCGGCAGGGCGACCTGTTTGGGGGTGGCCGACCCGGCGACCACCGCCGGCTGCTGCCCCGCGGGCGCCGTCCCGGTCTCGGGGGTGGATGGCGGCGGCGGCACCGTCCCACCGGTCGATGCGGAGGGCGCGTGGCCGGCGCCGGGCTGATGCGTCGAGGGCAGCGGGATGCCGCCGCCGAACGGAACCGCGGGGTCAGCGAATGCGTTGACGCCCGCGCCGCCCACGGTCGCCGTGATCGTGTAGTCGCCGTTCTCTATCCCGCCGACCTTCGGCAGGCCCGGCCCGTTGACGGTCTGCTTGGCGACGACCAGCAGGCCGCCCGTCTCAGCGGCGATCTTGCGAACGTGAGCCGCCTTGCTGTTTCCGAGGGACATCACCGATATGCCCTGGCCGGCGAGGGACTTCAGCGCGGCGTTGATCGCCTGCTTGACCTGTCCTTTGTCGCTCGCCCCGGCGGCGTGGATGCCCGAGGAGTCGATCGTGACTCCCTGGCCCGCGACGGTGGCGCCACTGATGGTGGTGATGGCGGAGGCGGCGGCCGGGTGGCTGCCGTCGATCGTCCCGGTTGCGGTCGACCGGATCTCGTCGATGTGCAGCTGCCCGCCGATGTCGACACCCTTGAGCACCGACTCAGCGGTCAGGACCAGGGTGCTGCCAACGAAGCGCTGCAGGCTGTGGCTGCTGGCGCTCTGCACGGTCACCACGCCAGTGACGCCGCCACCGCTGGTGATCGTCGTCGCCTCGACCCGGCCGGAGTCCGCGTGCGCCTCGACGCTGTTGGGGGTCACCTCGAACGGGCCGGTGCCGGGGAACGGTTTCTGCGACAGAGCGGCGCTGTCGTCCGGATGCGCGGGGTACTGCGCGTGCGCCCAGTCCGGGTAGTCCGGGACACCGCCGGGGATCGCGTCACAGAGCTGGGCGGCGAAGACGCAGATGAGTGCTCGTACGCCGAGCACACCCTGGCCGGGGTAGACGGATGAGGCGATGGCCTCCGCACCACCCGAGGAGTCGATCGAGGTCCCGGCGTAGGGCACCCACGTGTGGAACGGATCGGTGACCGGGAACGGGAACGGCTGCTTGTCGACCCGGAACTCGATCGACGCGGCGGCGGAGTCGCCGCCATAGCTGTCCGGCCGGGCGGAGGCAGCCGAGTTGGCCGCGCCGGCACCCGCGCCCGTCGCGACGACGGCGACGCCCGCGAGCAGGACAGCAGCGACTGCGTGTCCTGCTAGTCGGTACCGGGGCGCGGGCATGGCTCCTTCCAGTATGAGTACGGGGTGTTTTCCCTGCTAGGGAGGT
>JAVEEE010000100.1 GCA_030840615.1 Frankiaceae bacterium
GCTGCGTGGCCGGCGAACAGTGGACGGCCTTCACTGGTGGCCGCGGTGGTCGCTTCTCGGGCCAACGACGCGGCTTCGGCCATGTCGTCGGAGTCGACGACATCGCTGCCGAGCAGCCGGCGTAGTGCTGCGTCAGCCGCCGCGAACCTGGCCGTCAGCACCGCCTCCGGCGACGAGGTCTCCCACGCCGAGGGGATCGCCTTGCGCACCAGCGCGGGGGAGAAGTTGTAGAACGTCGCGATGACGACCTCGGCCGGTACGACGCCGAGCGGAGCCGAGCGGCTGGCGAAGTAGCCCCTCCTGCCACCCTTCACCCCGGCGGCGACGTAGTGCTCGCCGGCCTCGGGAACGAAGTAGATATGGGTGTGGATCGGCTCGAGCATCTTGTGTGCCGTCCGCGCGATCGGAACGGCAGCAACGCCATCGGTCATGGGCGGACGATACGACGGCGTGGCTACGCGTCCGCGCAGCGGCTGCACAGACCGATGATCTCGAGGGTGTGGGCGTCGATGACGTAGCGATGCGTCGCAGCAAGGTCGGCGACCCACTTCTCGACCGCGGGCGCTTCGACTTCGACGGCTGCCCCGCACTGGCGACAGACGAGGTGGTGGTGGTGCTGATCAGACCCGCAGCGCCGATAGGTCGCTTCGCCGCCGTCGGTTCGCCGGGCATCGAGTTGCCCGTCGTCGGTGAGGGCCTGCAGGGCGCGGTAGACACTGGTGAGGCCGACGGACTCACCGCTGCGGCGTAGTCGCGCGTGGATGTCCTGCGCCGACACGAAGGCCCTGTCGTTGGTCAGCTGCGCGAGTACGGCGCGCTGCGCGCGGGTCACGGCAGCGCCGCCGTCACGCCATACATCAGTCCGACTCCGGTGACGGTCAGCGCGAGAGTCGCGAGCGACGGATGGTCAGCGTGCGCCTCGGGCAGGATGTCGCTGGCGCCGATGTAGAGCAGGAAACCGGCGAACGCTCCGAGATAGAGGAGCAGTCCGCGGTCGGGCACGTGGAAGAGCAGCGTCAGCGCTGCGCCGGCGAGCGGTGTGATGCAGTCCAGGGCGAGCAGCAGGGCTGCGCGTCGTTGCGGGTTTCCGTGGGTCAGCATCAACGAGACCGTGTTGAGTCCATCGGCGAAGTCATGGCCGACGACGGCGATGGCCACGGCATAGCCGACGGTGTGGTCCACCTGGAAGGCCAGGCCGATCGCGATCCCGTCGGTGAGGCTGTGGCCGCAGAGCGCCAGTGCCGATGCCAGGCCGACGGTGGGGTGCTGGTGTCCGGCGTACTCGTGCTCGTGGGCGTTGTGGACCAGCAGCCACTTCTCGACGGCGTGGAAGCCGAGGAAGCCCGCGGCCATCGCGATCATCACGGTACGGAAGTCGAGACCGGTCGAGGCGCTCAGATCGGCGATCTCGGGCAGCACGTCGAATGCGACGACTCCGACGATGACGCCCGCGGTGAAGCCGAGGATCAGGTGCAGATGGTCGCGGTGGCGCAGGGCGAACAGGCCGCCCAACGCGGTCGAGAGCACGGTGGACAGGGCGACGAGGACGGCCATGCCGGCCAGCCTATGCCGAGAATGAAAACCATTGTCATCTTGCCGCCGGCGGCCCAGCTGCCCCGCGTACCCTGTCCGCGTGCGTGCGAGCGGCGTCGTGCAGGACGTCGGAGGCCTGGGGACCAGCGATCATGTGTGCTGGGCCTACGAGGACGCGCGCGACTTCTCCCGGCCTGCGCTGAGGTGGCTGGCGGACGGGGTTGCGCTCGGTCAGCGGCTGATCTACGTCAGCGGGCGGTCGCGCGAGCGGATGCGCCGCGATGTGGCCCCGCTCCCTGACGTGGCCGACCTGCTCAAACGGGGCACTCTCCAACTCGTGTGCCTCGAGGACGTCTACGACCTGAGCGCTCCCATGGTGCCCGAGGAGCAGCTGGCTACCTACGCCGCGGCCACCGATCACGCGCTCGCTGACGGCTACACGGGCCTGCGGGTGCTGGCCGAGGTGACCGACCTCGTGGCGGACCCGGCCCGACGTCCTGCGCACCTGCGGTGGGAGCACCTGGCCGACGAGTTCATGGCTGCAAAGCCGCTGGCGGCGATGTGTGCCTACCGGCGCGAAGCGCTGGGGGACGAGGTGATCGGTGACCTCGCCGCTGTCCATCCCCTCGTCCATGCCGCCGCGGCCAGCACGCCGTTCCGGCTGTACTTCGAGGCCGGGCGGATGGTGCTGAGCGGCAGCGTCGATGCGTTCAGCAGCGACCTGCTGGCTCGGCTGCTCGCGGCCAGCCACGTGCAGTCTCGTGAGGTCGTCCTCGACGTGGGTGGGTTGGACTTCATCGATGCGCGCGGCGTGGCCACACTGGCCGACTGGGGCGGCCGCCTGCGTGCCGGCAAGGGCGGGCTGCGGCTCGTGGGGGCGTCCCCGCTGCTGCGCCGGATCTGGTCGGTGTTGCGGTTGGACAACGTTGCGGGCATCTCGCTGAGCGCCGAACCGGCATGACCTCCCTGGCCACCGACGCCGGCGCCGGCGCCGAGGAGGCGTTTCGGCACGAGGCGTTCCTCTACCGCGATCTCGACGAGTTCGCCGCGGGTACGACGGCCTTCGTCCGCGAAGGGCTGGAGGCCGACGAGTCCGTCCTGGTGGCGCTGCCGCCTGCGGGCCTGCACCGGCTGAAAGACGAGCTCGACGCCGACGCCGACTACGTCGGATTCCTCGACATGCATGAGCTCGGGGCGAACCCGGCTCGCATCATCCCGGCCTGGTTGAGCTTCACCCAGGAGCAGGTGGCGAGCGGCCGGGGGTTCCGCGGCATCGGCGAACCGCTCTGGGTGGGCCGGCCGGAGTCGGAGCTGGCGGAGTGCCACCTGCACGAGCGGCTGCTCAACGCTGCGTTCGACGGCGGTCCGGCCTGGCGTCTGCTCTGTCCGTACGACACGGGACAGCTGCCGCCGTCCGAAGTTGCGGGAGCGCTGCTGAGCCACCCGGTCTGGTCCGGCGTCGGAACCCAGGCCGCGAGCCCCGGCTACGAAAGCCATCACGGCGCCCAGGCGGCGTTCGCACAGCCGCTGCCGGCGCCGCCCACCGGCGCCGTCGACCGCGCCTTCGGCGTCGGCGACCTCGTGGAGATCCGCGAGGAGGTGGCGCGCTTCGCCCGCAGTCATGGTGTGGCCGAGCCGCGGGTGGAGGAGCTGGTGCTCGCCGCGAGCGAGCTGGCGACCAACAGCGTGCGTTACGGCGGCGGCCGCGGCCTGCTCGAGCGCTGGCGCGAGCCGGAGGCCATCGTGGTCAGCTTCAGCGACCGCGGTCGCATCACCGACATGCTCGCCGGCCGCCGGCACCCGTCGCTCGCGCGCGAAGGTGGCCGGGGGCTCTTCCTCGTCAACCAGCTGTGCGACTTCGTCCAGGTGCGGTCGTCCCGGGAGGGCACCGTCGTACGAGTGACGACGCGGCTTTGAATGCTGGGTAGAGTTTTCTGATGCCACTCATGGCGCCGACCGACTCGATGTTCCTCATCCCTGAGTCACGCGAGCAGCCGATGCACGTCGGTTCGCTGCAGCTCTTCGAGCTCCCCGAAGGAGCCGACCGCTCGCTCATTCGCGAGACCTACGAGGCGCAGCTCACCGCGACCGACATCGCGCCGCTGTTCCGACGCCGGCCCTACCGCTCACTGGCGACGCTGGGGCAGTGGGCCTGGGCCGACGACGACGATGTGGACCTCGAACACCACGTGCGCCACTCCGCGTTGCCGGAGCCCGGTCGCGTTCGGGAGCTGCTCGCGCTGACATCGCGGTTGCATGGCTCATTGCTCGACCGGCAGCGGCCGCTGTGGGAGATGCATGTCATCGAAGGGCTCGAGCGCAACCGGTTCGCGGTCTACACCAAGCTGCACCACGCGGTGATGGACGGCGTGTCCGGCCTGCGGTTGCTGCAGCGGACGCTGAGCACGTCGCCCGAGGACCGCACGGCCACCGGGTTCTGGTCGCCTCGTGAACGTCGCAACGGCTCGTCCGGTGGCGGGAGAGGTGGACTGCTGTCGCTGCCGACCGCGGCGGCGCGCGGTGTCACCGACCTCGTCAAGCTGACGCCGACCGTCGTACGCATGGCGCAGCAGGCCCTGCGCGAGCAGGCGACGGTGCTGCCGATGCAGGCACCCAAGAGCATGCTCAACGTCTCGATCACCGGTGCTCGTCGTTTCGCCGCGCAGTCATGGTCCTTCGACCAGATCCGCGCAGTCGGCAAGGCTTCCGGCACCAGCGTCAACGACGTGGTGCTCGCGATGTGCTCGGGCGCGCTGCGGGCCTACCTGCTCGAGCTCGGCGTGCTGCCCGATGCGCCATTGATCGCCATGACACCGGTGTCGTTGCGGCGCGAGGACAGCGGTGAAGACTCGGGCAACTCGGTCGGCACGATCCTGTGCAATCTCGCGACGGACCTGGCCGATCCTGCCGACCGGCTCGCGGCGATCAACGCGTCGATGCGCACCGGCAAGGAGCTGTTCGCCGGTCTCAGTCAGGTGCAGGCCAGCGCGATCAGCGCGGCCATGATGGCGCCGTTGATGCTCTCGATGGTCCCCGGCGGGGTAGCGCAGCTCGTCGCGCCGCCGTTCAACCTCGTCATCTCCAACGTGCCGGGCCCGACGCAGCCGCTGTACTGGAACGGCGCCCGACTGGCCGGTGTCTACCCGCTGTCGATCCCGACCGCCGGCCAGGCGCTCAACATCACTGTCACGAGCTACGCCGGCAGCATGGAGTTCGGCCTCACCGGTTGCCGGCGCAGTGTGCCGCACCTGCAGCGGTTGCTCACGCATCTCGACGACGCGCTTGCCGAGCTGGTCAAGGTCACCGGCGCCTGACCCGGGAGGATTTCTCCGGCCCGTGCCGAACACTGTTGTCGTGGGGATGCGGCGGCAGATCGTCGGTGGAGCCATGGGGCTCGCACTGTTCGTCGCGGCCGTGTGCACCGCTACGGCGCATGCCGTGGCGCCGGCACGTGGGACGCCGGCACCTTCGTCATGCCAGCCGCGCACGCTGGTGCTGTCAGCGATGCCGATCGAGCTGGGCCCGTTGCTCGCGCAGGAGCACGTCAGCCGGACGGTCACGGTGGACGGACGGGACTTCTACCTGGGTCGGCTGCGCGGTCACGACGTCATTCTCGGGCTCACCGGCATCGGACCTGTCAACGCACGCCGCACCACCCGCGCCGCGCTCGCCGCTTTCGCCTGCAAGACGCGACCCGGCATCGACGCGATCGTGTTCTCGGGCGTGGCAGGTGGCGACTTCATCGGTGACGTGACCGTGCCGGCGCGCTGGACGCTCGACGGCGGCAAGCACTTCTCGCAGGTGGACGCGCACCTGCTCGCGGCGGCTCGCCGGCTGACGCACAGCCGGTTGCGACTCGAGCGGAAGGCGCCAGCGGGCGACCCCGCCTGTGCATGCGCGGCCGGCCCCGATCTCGTCACCACGGTCAGCGTCACTCATCAACCGCGGCTCGAGGTCGGCGGCGCGGGCGAGACGACCGATCCGTTCTCCGGACGCGCACTGCCGTGCGTCCCGGGCGGGGGTGACGTGTTCGGCTGCGAACCGTGTGCGCTGCAGCTGAAGCCGACGGACGTCACGTCGTTCCCCGGCGGCGCCGCGCCGTTCGTCGACCCCGGCTTCTTCACCGGCTACTTCTCGTCGACGTCGGGCGGGGCCGGAAAGTACGTCGCCGAGGACGAGGAGACGGCCGCCGTCGCCGCGGTCGCGACCGCCCGGCACCTGCCGTTCATCGGCTTCCGCGCCGTGTCGGACGGCGGTGGAGATCCGTTGCGCCTCCCGGGCTTCCCGGCCCAGTTCTTCTTCTACCGCCAGCTCGCGGCCGACAACGCAGCGCTGGTCACGCTGGAGTTTCTCGCGACCACGTGAACGGTGGGACAGCTCACGATGCGGAGGTCGCGGTCCGACCGCGGGTCGTCGACCGTCCGGGCAGGGCTCGCGTCAGCGCGTTGCCGGCTGCGTTGCCACCGTCACCGGGCCGGCGTCGCACCCGGTCGAGGCGGCGCAAGCCGTAGGACACGGCGGTGATCCAGAGCAGGCCGATCAAGCCGAGTCCGATGTAGGCAGCACGCTGCAAGGCGGAGGAGCCACCGACCGCTTCGCGTTGCAGCACCTTCTTGTCGGCGACGAAGGCTCGGGTGAACGTGTGGGTGGCGGCGACACCCTTGGCGGGGATCGCCGGGTCGGCCGGCAGGTAGACCGGGACGGCTTGCAGGCTGCCGACCGTCGCCAGCCGGAGCAGCGTCTTCCACTGGCCGTAAACGGGCACCGGTGTGGTCGAGCGCCACACACCGGGTTCCACCTCGTGCAGTGGCACGACCCACTGGCCGGTGATCGGGCCGCTGAACGTGCCGGTGCCGCCCTGCCACGACGTGAGGTTGAACCAGGTGGCCCGGTCAGCAGCCTGCGGTGGGTCGAGACGCACCGCGGCGGTCACCGTGCGGTTCGGCGCAGGGCTTGCCTCGGTGAGAGTGACCGTTGCCTTGTAACCGGTGTGAGCGCTCATCGGCATGGCGATGGCGAGCGCTGCCAGAACACCGGCCCATGCGAGCGGCACCACCAGCCGTGGTGATGCCTGTCGGGGGCTGGCTTCCGGCAGCAGCGCACGGCCGGTGAGACCGCCGAGCACCCCGCCGCCGACGGCGGCGGCGAAGCCGAGGATGGCGGCGAGCGGCCACAGAGCGCTGGTCCACGGCAACGGCATCCAGATGTGACTCCAGCCCCACTCGGCGGCCAGGCCGATCGTGCCGATGAGGACACCGCATACCGCGCCGAACGTCACTTGGCGACGGGTGCTGACGAAGGTCGCTGCCAGCTCGACGAGGACGGCCTC
>JAVEEE010000279.1 GCA_030840615.1 Frankiaceae bacterium
CTCGCCTTGGGCGGGCTCGGCCGGCCCGCTGGCCGCCTGCCCACCGGAACCGCGTTCGCCGGACTTGGGCTCGCTGCGCCCCCGACCCGATCGTTCGCCGGTGCGCGGGCCGGACCGCGGGCCCGACCGACTCGGCGGCTTGCCGCGGCTGTCCCGCCCGGTGGCCGGCGGGCGGCGTCGACCGGTCTCGCCGAGATCTTCGAGCTCCTCGGCCGCGAGGCCGGCACGGGTGCGCTGGGCGCGCGGCAGCCGACCGGTCGCGGTCTTGGGGATCTCGAGCTCGTCGTAGAGGTAGTCCGACGTGGAGTAGGTCTCTTCGGGCTCCGGGAACGGCAGGTCGAGGGCCTTGTTGATCATGCCCCAGCGGTAGCCGTCCTCCCAGTCGACGAACGTGATCGCCGTACCGGTCTCGCCCGCCCGGCCGGTGCGGCCGATGCGATGGAGGTAGGTCTTCTCGTCGTCCGGGCACTCGTAGTTGACGACGTGGGTGACGCCCGCGACGTCGATGCCCCGGGCGGCCACATCAGTGGCGACGAGCACGTCGACCTTGCCGTTGCGGAACGCGCGCAGAGCCTGCTCGCGCGCACCCTGTCCGAGATCGCCGTGCACCGCGGCGGCGGCGAACCCACGCTCGGCGAGGTCGGCCGCGATGCGGTCGGCGTTGCGCTTGGTCCGGGTGAAGACCATCACGAGTCCGCGCTCGTCCGCCTGCAAGACCCTCGCGAGGACCTCGGGCTTGTCGAGGTGATGAGTGCGGAACACGAACTGCGCCGTCGTCGGCACCATCGAGCTCTCGTCGGGAGACTCGGCCCGCACGTGCGTCGGGTGGGTGAGATAACGACGGGACAGCGCGATGACAGGACCGGGCATGGTCGCCGAGAACAACATCGTCTGCCGGGTGGCGGGAACCAACGCCACGAAGCGCTCGACGTCGGGCAGGAAGCCGAGGTCGAGCATCTCGTCGGCCTCGTCGAGCACCAGGATCTTGACGTGCGAGAGGTCGAGCACCCGCTGGCCGGCGAGGTCGAGCAGGCGTCCCGGCGTACCTACGACGACGTCGACGCCCTTACGCAAGGCCTCGAGCTGCGGCTCGTAGGAGCGGCCGCCGTAGACGGTGAGCACGCGGGTGTGGCGGTTGGCGCCGGCCATGTCGATGTCACGGGTGACCTGGGTGGCGAGCTCGCGGGTCGGTACGACGACGAGTGCCTGCGGCTTGCCGGCCGCGCTCTGCGATTCGATCTTCTGCAAGATCGGCACGGTGAAACCCATGGTCTTGCCGGTGCCGGTGCGCGCCTGGCCGATCAGGTCGTGGTCCTTGATGGCCAGCGGGATCGCGAGGGTCTGGATCGGGAACGGGTTGATGATGTTGTGAGCAGCGAGCGCATCGACGATGTCTGCCGCGACGCCGAGGTCGGCAAAGGTCTTGAGGCGCGTGGGTGGGACGCCCGGATCGGTCGGGTCGGAGTCCGGATGGGACGGGTCGGGATTCAGAAGATCTCCTCGTCGTGCCGAGACCCTTCGTGGACCCGACACCCGCGTTCTGCCGCGGAGTAGTTGTTGCGATAACAGCGTATCGGTAGGTCTGCTTCCCGCCGATAGGGTTCCGCCGATGAGCGAGTGGACCGATCCGATGAGCGACGCCGACCGCCGGCAGGCCGTCATCGATCTCCTCGGAGTGCTCGCCTACGGCGAGCTGATTGCGTTCGAGCGGCTCGCCGACGATGCGCGGCTCGCGCCGAGCGTGCCGGACAAGGCGGCCCTGGGGGGCATGGCCGTTGCCGAGTTCGGACACTTTCGCAAGCTGCGCGCGCGCCTGGAGGCGCTCGGCGTCGACCCGGGGGAGGCAATGGCGCCGTTCGTGACCCCGCTCGACGCCTTCCACGACTCGACGGCGCCGGGCGACTGGCTCGAGGGCCTGGTGAAGGCCTACGTCGGCGACGGCTTCGCGGCCGACTTCTATCGCGAGGTCGTCGGGTTCGTGGACGACGAGGAGACCAAGGCCTTGGTGCTCGACGTGCTGGCCGACACCGGGCATGCCGCGTTCGCGGTCGAGCATGTGCGCGCTGCGATCGAGATCGACCCCGCCGTCGCCGGCCGGCTGGCTCTATGGGCTCGACGACTCGTCGGTGAGGCCTTGGTCCAGGCTCAGCGCGTCGCTGTCGACCGCGACGCGCTCGCGCGGCTCATCGTCGGCGGCACCGGCGACCTGGCTGAGGTCGGTGAGCTGCTGGCCCGGCTGACCCAGCGCCACGCCGACAGAATGACGGCACTCGGCCTCGCTTCGTAACAAGCGAGGCTTCGGCAGCCGGCGGGAGCGTGCCGCCCGGTCGCGCGGAAGCGCCGTTAGGAGCGGCGGCGCGAGCGAGGAACGAGCGAGAGAGCGCCTCCGAGGCGCGGAGCGCGAGCCGGGCGGTGCGCCCTAGATGGTGCCGAAGCCGACGCGCCGTCCTTCGGACTCGGCGATCTCGACGTAAGCGAGCTTGTCGGTGGCGACGACGACGCGCCGTCCCTTGTCGTCGGTCAGCGTGATGGTCGCAGTGCCCTCCTTGAGAGCAGAGTCGACAGCCTGCTGGATCTCATCGGCGCTCTGGTTGCTGTCAAGGGTGAGCTCGCGGGGGGCGCCCCTGACGCCGATGCGGACCTCCATGTCACCGACACTAGCCGTTAGGGGCTGCTGTCGGACACGCGCGGGTAGCCGCTGATGCCTCGCCAGGCCAGGCCTGACAGGAGTGCGACCGCACGATCCTTGGGCATGCGGCTGCCGGGCGTCGGGCCGTCCGACGCCAACCACCAGCGCGCACTCACCTCGGCCAGTCCGGCAAGACCGCACGACAGCAGCTCGGCGTCCTCACGGTCGAGGCCGGTGTCGCGCGCGATCGTGTCGGCCAATGCGTCGACGGAGATCTGCAGCGAGCGCTCGACTCGCTCGCGGACGGCCGGTTCGTTGCGCAGGTCGGACTCGAACACGAGGCGGAACGCACCGCCCGGGTCGTCGACGAAGTCGAAGTAGGCGGCAATGCAGCCTTCTACTCGCTGCTTGTTGTCAGAGGTCGACCGCAATGACGTGCGCACCCGCTCACCCAGCACCTCGACGTGCTGGTCGAGCAGCGCCAGGTAAAGCTCCAGCTTGCCGGGGAAGTGCTGGTAGAGCACCGGCTTGGACACGCCGGCACGCTCGGCGATGTCGTCCATCGCAGCCGCGTGGTAGCCGTTGGCGACGAAGACCTCCTGAGCGGCGGCGAGCAGCTGCTTGCGCCGCGCTGAACGGGGCAGCCGCGCCGGCCGCGCCCCCGTGTTCGCCGAGGTCACGCGCAGGAGGTTAGCGGTAGTCGTCCTCGTCGAGAGGCACCTCGCGCAGCGACTCGGCGACGTCTGCCTCGTCAGCCTCCACTGGCGGCTCGTCGATCGTGAGGTCGTGCTCGATCTCCAGGACCTCGGCCTCCTGCTCAGCGGCGTCTGCCTCAGGAGTTTCGATGTCAGGCATCAGCGGTCCTCTCCGAGCAGTCGGTCGGCCAGCTCCCGGAAGGGGGGTTCCAGCGCCTCGCCGAACGTCGGGAAAGCGTGCACCAGGTCGGCCAGCAGGTCCACCCCGATCTCGGCTCGGACGGCGAGCGTGAGCTCGGCAGCCCAGTCATCCGCCCGGGGACCGACGATCGCTGCGCCGACAAGGACCTTGCGGTCCGGGTCGGCGTAGAGCTCCAGGCGCCCGTCCCTGCGTTCCTCGACGACCGCGCGGGCCGTCTCGCCCACATCGAAGGCTGCCGTCGTCATGGCCGGGTCGTCGGTGCGACCGACGCAGAACACCGCCGGGTCGGTGTAGACGACGCGTGGGATCGCACGGTAGTCGGCGCGTCGTTCGTGGCCGAGGAGGTTGGCCACCACGATCGACGCCTGGTAGTTGGCGGTGTGGGTGTAGGGCGCCACGCCCGTGACGTCGCCGGCTGCCCACACGTGCTCGATCACGCGGCATCGATCATCGACCGACAATGCCGCCGAGTCGTCCGGCCGGATGCCGAGCCGTTCGAGTCCCAGACCTGACACCTGAGGCTT
>JAVEEE010000291.1 GCA_030840615.1 Frankiaceae bacterium
CGCGAACAGCATGCCGAGGATGAAGCGCTGGAACGGATAGGTGAACGCGAAGTAGGACACGTCCTTGTGGAACTGCGGGTCGTTGATCCCGAAGTGCACACCGTTGCGCCACAACATCCAGGTGCGCCATCGCGAGGCAGCAGCGGCACCGGTGATCGCGCCGATGAGCAGCAGCGCGGCGCCCATCAGCCAGTAGCGGTAGGGGTGGATCGCCACGCGCAGCGTCTCGAGCTGCTCCTGCTCGGGTGAGATCGGCCGGAACGGCGGTCGCAGCCGATGCGCCACGACAACGTTCGCTCCGACGGTCACCGCCATCAGCAGTCCGAACACGACGAACAGCAACACCCTGGTCGTGAGCCTGCGTGAGAAGACCGTCGAGTAGCCGACGGAGCGGAACCAGAGGAGATCGGTGTAGATCGACACGAAGACCGCGGCGACGATGATCAGCAGCACCAGGGCGGCGACAAGAGGCACAGCCAGGCGACCCCGCCCGCCCAGATGCGGCAGTCGAGGTGTCGGAACCTTGAATGCCACAGGAGCAACCTACCTGGCGGGCGCCGTCGGCAGCCGAAGCGCGAACTCACTGCCCTTGCCGGGCTGCGTCTCGACGCTGAGCTCCAGGTCGAACCGCTCCGCGACGCGGCTCACGAATCCCATCCCGAGACCGAGCCCGCCGACCCGGCGAGTCTCCGACGCGTCAGCCTGCGCGAAGTCGCCCAACAGCTCGGCGGCGCGCTGCGGGTCGAACCCCGGTCCGGCGTCGCGTACGGCGACCACGATCCCGCCCGCGTCTTCGCTCAGCGCCGCCGTCATCGTGATCGCGGTGCCGGCAGGGGTGTACTTGACCGCGTTGTCGGCGAACTCGTCCAGTGCCCGGCTGACCCAGTGTCGGTCGATCTCGAGCGACGGCAGCTTCGTCGCGACCCGGCGGCGGAAGTCGTCGGCCCGCTCGGGGTAACGCGCCTTCCAAGCCTCGACCCGCTCGTCGACGAACGACCGGACGGCCACGCGGGTGCGTTGCGGCACGATCCGGCCGCCCTCGAGCGCCGCGACGTCGACGAGCAGCTCGACCGCCCGGCTCATCCGCTCGGTCGACGACAGGATCTCGTCGAGGAAGGACTCCACCTGCGGTCTGCTCAGCTCGGGTCGCCGCACCAACATCTCTGCGTAACCGCGGATCGGCGTCAACGGTGTGCGTAGCTCATGGCTGATCGTGGCGAGGAACTCCGTCTTCATGCGTTCGACCTCATGCTCGCGGGTCCGGTCCGCGAGCACGAGCACGCGACCCTGACCGTCACCGAGCGGCGCCACGCCGAAGCGCACCGGCACCCGGTCGCCCGACGACCGGACGAGATCACCGTCGACGGTACGGCGGGACGCACCGCCGAGCAGCGAACGACCCTCGGTGTCCTCCACCTTCAGCACCTCTGACAGCCGTCGGCCCAACACCTCGTCGAGGGGCAGGTCGAGCAGCTGCACGGCCGTCGGGTTGGCGGCGGTGATGATGGAAGCGGCGTCGGCGACCACGAGCCCGTCGCTCATCGACGCGACGACTGTCTCGAGCCGGGCGCGCAGCTCGGACTCCTGG
Source organism: Frankiaceae bacterium (assembly GCA_030840615.1). Classification (GTDB taxonomy): domain Bacteria; phylum Actinomycetota; class Actinomycetes; order JAFAQI01; family JAFAQI01; genus JAFAQI01. Next base: position 1,589 of record JAVEEE010000291.1, read on the forward strand.
GCTGCGGTAGCCCGCAGGTCGGCGGTTGCCTGGCGCAGCGATCCGGTCATCGCGTCGAAGGCGCGTGACAAGCGACCGACCTCGTCGCGCGACGAGATCGCCGTCCGCGCCTCGAGGTCGCCCCGCCGGACGCGTCCGGCGGCGACGGTCAGCCGGCGCACCGGCTCCGCGATCCGCTGCGCCAGCGCAACCGCCAGCAGCGCGACGACCACCAACGCGATGAGCGCCGTCAGGAACAGCCGGCGCAGCACCGCACGCTGGGCACTCAACGCCTCGTTTGCTGGCTGGCTCAGCGCGAGCGTCGCGATGCGCACGTCGTCGTTGCCGGCCTGGGTGATCGGCACGAAGGCGACCGTCGGCCGGTCACTCTCGGCGGGCACGACGCGTTCGACCGACGGGTCGGCCTGCCCCACGTCCGCCGCCGTGGCCTCGCCGAGCACCACCCGCCGTCCGCGCGCGTCGAGACTGCTGGCCAGCACCTCGCCGTCCGCGATCAGCGTCAGGTCGTAGCCGGGTGAACGCTGCAGGCTGCCGAGATAGGCGTCCCCCACAGTGATGCCGTAGACAGCGGCGAACGTCGGTCGCACCCGAGTGTCGCCATTCGCACTGGCCGGCCGCCCGGGCACGGCCGCGACGACTGCCAGCCGTGGCGGCTCGCCGGAGAGCAGCAACGGACCGGACGGCGCGGTCTGCGCGCTCGCTCGCGGGGCCAACGCCTCCTGCACGATCGAGCTGCCGGCGAGCTGCACCAGGGCGGCGTTGCTCACCGCGTTCGGGTCGGGCGCCACGACCGCTGCTCCCTTGCCGCGCCGGATCCGGACACCGAAGTAGTCCGGCTGGTCGGAGAACAGCTTCAGCGCCGCCACACAGGACGGAAGCTGGTCGGCGCGTGGGCACTGGGTGAGCACCTGCGCAAACAGCGTCGCTCGGGTCTCCAGCGCGTCGAAGTTGGCCTGCTCGCTGCGCGCCACCTGCAGCAACCGCTGCGACTGCTCGGCCTGGACCTCACTCGCGACACCGGTGCCGACGACGCCAACCGCGCTGACGGCCATCGCGACAACACCAGCGAGGATCGATCCGACGATCTTTCCGACCAGCAGCTGCCGGGCGAGCAGGACCAGCG
>JAVEEE010000299.1 GCA_030840615.1 Frankiaceae bacterium
GCCGCGTGGCGCGGGGCCCGGTGGGCGCTGTCCAAACGCAAGCCCTGACCCCCAGCGGTGTGCCACTGCTGGGCCCATGACCCCAGCGGTGTGCCACTCCTGGGGCTATGACCCCACCGGTGTGCCATTGCTGGGGCTGGGTGGGATCGCGCGAGCCATCCACAACTGGGCACGCGGCGATCGACAGGCCCAGCGCTGCCCGGGCACCGTTGCGCCATGCCCGCCACCCTTGCTGAGCTCCTGAAACGTCAGGACGGAATCCTGCGTCGCGCTCAGGTGCTTGAGCACTTGTCCGAGGACGCCCTGCGTCATCGCCTTGGCGGGCAATGGCAGGTCGTGCTGCCCGGCGTCTACGCAGCGTTCACCGGACGGGTCTCCGAGGAGCAGCGACTGCAAGCCGCAGTGCTCTACGCCGGCACGACCGCGCGGCTGACAGACGTCACGATGCTCCGCAGGCACGGTGTGCGGTATCTCCCCAGTGACGACAAGGTGCACGTCATCATCGACTGGGAGGCGCGCCGCCAGTCCCGGGCCTTCGTTCACATCCGACGGACCAAGTTCCTCCCGCCTGTGCTCATGACCAACCGACTGCCGGGTTGTTCGGTCGAACGCTCGCTCGCCGACTTCGGTAGCCGGTGGCAGGACCGCCGCGTCGTACTCGCGGTCTTCGCCGATGCGGTGCAACGAAGGATGGCGGACTGGGGTCGTCTCGAGCGAGCGGTCGCCCATGCACCGCGGCGACGGCTCACGCAATCGGTCATGGACGAACTGCGCGCCGGCATCCGATCGGCACCGGAAGCGGACTTCCGCACGATCGCGGCGGCCTCCAACGTGCCGGAGCCGCTCTACAACGCCTTGATCGAGCTCCCGAGCGGCAGGCTGATCTCACCCGATGCGCTAGTGGTGGACTCGGGAACCGTCCACGAGACAAACGGTCGCGTCTCCCATGCGGAAGAGGACCTCTTCGAGTCGATGCAGGAGCGCCATGACGCGATGACCGCGGCCGGCCTGGCGGTTCTTCACAACAGCCCGCGTCGTCTCCAGCGCGAGCCCGCCGCGGTGCGACTCGAGTGGGAGCAATGTCATCAGCTCTATGCCGGACGGGGGCTACCAGCTGGCGTGACCATCATTCGCGAGTCCGCTGACCCCAGCAGTGGCACACCGCTGGCGTCATAGGCCCGGCAGTGGCACACCGCTGGGGTTATGGGCCCAGCAGTGGCACACCGCTGGCGTCAGCTGTCGACGAGCGTGCGGCGGTTGTCGGGTGCCACCAGGCGGCGCGCGATGGCGTTCTCGTCGTCGGTCTGTTCCTGCGAGGCACGTTCCGCCGCGACCCGCGCGTCGTACGCCGCGATCTCGCGCGTCGTCTGCTCGTCGTCCCAGCCGAGCACCTCGGCCAGCACCGCTGCGACCGGTTTCATCGAGTCCAGCCCGCGGTGCGTGGTCTCGATGCTGATCCGCGTCCGCCGAGCCAGGACGTCGTCCAGGTGCAAAGCGGCTTCGTGCGTTGCGGCATAACGGATCTCGGCCAGCAGATAGCTGCCCGCGCCCGGCACCGGCTCCAGCCATCCTCGGTCGTCGGCCGCGGGTTCGAGCACCTCGTGCAGCAACGCCCCGTAGCGGCCGAGCAGGTGCTCGACGCGCCAACGGGGCAGCCCGAGCGCGTCACCCAGAGCCTCGGCTTGGTTGGCGAGCGCGTGGTAGCCGTCGGCGCCGATCAGCGGGATCCGCTCGGTGACGCAGCGCGGCGCGTGCCGACCGAGCTCCACGACAGCCGCGTCCACAGCGTCCCGCGCCATGATCCGATACGTCGTGTACTTGCCACCGGCGACCGACACCATGCCGCGTGGCGAGCGGCTGATCGCGTGCTCGCGGGACAGCTGCGACGTGACCTCCTCCTCGCCTGCGAGCAGCGGACGCAGACCTGCGTAGACGCCGGAGATGTCCTCCGGCGTGAGCGGCACGGCCAGCACTTCGTTGACGTGGTTCAACACGTATTCGATGTCGCTGCGGCTCGCCGCCGGGTGCGCTTTCGCATAGTGCCAGTCGTCGTCGGTCGTGCCGACGATCCAGTGCTCGCCCCACGGGATGACGAACAGCACGGACCGCTCGGTCCGCAGGATGATGCCTGTCTCGCTGCTGATCCGGTCGCGGGGTACGACGAGGTGGATGCCTTTGGAGGCGCGCACCTTGAACTCGCCCCGGCTGTCGGCCAGGCGTTGCACGTCGTCGGTCCACACACCGGTCGCGTTCACGACGACACCGGTCCGCACCGTGCACGAGTCGCCGGTCTCGGTGTCACGCAACTCGGCGGCGACGATGCGGCCGCCTTCCTTGAGAAAGCCGACGACCTCCGTCGAGCTGCGGACCAAGGCCCCGTAACCGGCGGCCGTGCGCGCCACCGCAAGCGTGTGGCGCGCGTCGTCGCACATGGCGTCGTAGTAGCGAATCCCGCCGATCAGCGCACCCCGGCGCAGCGCCGGCGCGAGCGCCCGAGCACCGGTGCGGCTCAGGTGCCGGTGCCGCGGCAAGGCGCGGGCGCCACCCATCGCGTCGTAGAGCGCCAGACCCGCGCCGACGTAGAGCCGCTCCCACCCGCGGTGCGTCAGCGGGTAGAGGAACGAGACGGGCCGGACCAGGTGTGGCGCCAGCCGGCTGAGCATCAGGTCGCGCTCGCGCAGGGCTTCGCGCACGAGACCGAAGTCCATCTGCTCGAGGTAGCGCAGACCCCCGTGGAAGAGCTTGCTCGACCGAGACGACGTCCCGCTGGCGAAGTCGCGAGCCTCCACCAGGGCGGTCGAGAGTCCCCTGGTTACGGCGTCGAGCGCGACACCGGCGCCGGTCACGCCGCCACCCACGACGAGTACGTCGACGGAGGCCCCGTCCAGCTGCTGCCAGGCGTCGTCTCGCTCGGCGGTGCCCAGCCTCGAGGTGCGTCTCATCGACTGCAGCCTACGAACCACCCTCGATCTTGGCCGCTCTCACGTCGGTGACCGGGCCCGCTTGGGCCGGCACCAGATGTGCGGTGAGCGCCGCGATCTGTGCACTCAGCCCGGCGACCTGCTCGGACAGCTGGGCGACCCGGGCGTCTTCGACCTGCTCCTCCTGCTTGACCAGCCAGGCGGCGAACGCAGCCGTCGTCACCGACACGAGACCCACTCCGAAGAGCATCACGACTGACGCGATCGCCCGGCCGGCTGCCGTGACCGGGTAGTGGTCGCCGTAACCGACGCTGCTGATCGTGACCACGCCCCACCACAGCGCGTCGCCAAAGCCCCGGATGTTCGATCCGGGTGCGGTGCGTTCGGCGTCGAGGACGACGGCCGAGGCGACGAGCAGCAGCAAGCCGGCGAGCAGAACGGCGTAGGTCGCGGTCCGGCTCGACTGCGACGCGAGCGCCTCCTTCGCACCCGAGCCTCCGGCAGCCGCCAGCCTGGCCAGCCCCAGGAATCGCAGGGCGCGCGCGGACCGGACGATCCGCAGCGGCCGCAGCATCGGGAACACAACGAGCATCAGCTCGAACAGGTGGGTGCGAACGAAGCGCCAGCGGCTCGGCGCGAGGAACAGCTTGACGAGGTACTCGGCGACGAACACCGCCCAGATCGCGTAGTCGATCGCGCCCAGCAGGTGCCGCGTCGAGGAGCTCAGCGAGGTGTCGAACGTGGGCCAGATGATCAGCGGCAGGAGCGCGATGCTCAGAAGCAGCAGCGGAAAGTTGAGAGCTGCCTCGACTCGCTGGTAGGCGACCTCCCGCCACGCAGGGCTGGTCCGATCCACGCAACGGACGGTAGTCCGCCAGCGGGCTCGGGTCCGGACAACGGGCAAATCTGTCGGACAACCACCCGTCCGGACTATTCGTCACAAGCCGCCCGGCAAGTCAGGCCCCGCCGATGCCGACAATCACTACATGGCCAAGTCCGCCCGCGCCGCAGTCGCTGCCACCCTCGCCGTCCTGATCCCGCTGTCCGCTACGGCGGGCGCGGGCGCTGCGGTGGCTCGGCCCCTGCCCGGAACACCGTGCACCGTCTTCCCTGCCGACAACTACTGGCACGCCGACATCTCCAAGCTGCCCGTGCACCGGCGTAGCCGGCAGTGGTTGTCGCACATGTCGCCGGGCACCCGGCTCCATCCCGACTTCGGGCCGTCGTACGGCGCCCAGCCCGTCCCCTACGGGATCCCCTACACCGTTGTCCCGCATGGGCATGCGCGGGTCGCGGTGAAGTTCCAGTACTCGAGTGAGAGCGACCACGTCCGTTATCCGCTGGGTGCGGACAGCAAGATCGAAGGTGGGTCGACAGCGCAGGGTGACCGCCACGTCCTGCTCGTCGACAAGGGCAGCTGCCGGCTCTTCGAGCTCTTCAACGTCAGGCACACGGCAACGGGTTGGAGGGCCGGCTCCGGGGCAACGTGGTCGCTGTCGTCCAACAAGCTGCGGCCGGCGGGGTGGACCTCGGCGGACGCCGCCGGGCTGCCGATCCTGCCCGGCCTGCTGCGGCTCGACGAGGTGAAGGCCGGACGCGTCGATCACGCCATCCGGTTCACGACCGACGTCACCGATCGCCGATACCTCTGGCCGGCCCGGCATCACGCCGGATCGGTGAGCAACCATGCCTATCCCCCGATGGGCGCGCGGTTCCGGCTGAAGGCACGCTTCGCCATCTCGTCTTTCCGCACGGACACCCAGGTGGTGCTGCGCGCCATGAAGCACTACGGCCTTGTGCTCGCGGACAACGGGTCACCGTGGTATTTCCAGGGCACCTCGGAGAAGGGTTGGCCGTCCGGCCTGCTCGACGAGCTCAAGCAGATCCCCTCGGGCGCGTTCGTCGCGGTCAACACGTCGTCGCTGAAGAAGTCATCCGGTAGCGCCGCCGTGCGCTGACGCCGTCAGAGGCGGAACCGGCGCCGGATCAGTAGCAGGCCTGCGGACACGGCGACCAGCAACGTTGCGACGACGCCGACTTGGGGTCGCATCCCGCTGTCGGCCAGGCCGCCCACACCGCTGCCCGATCCGCTGCCGTTGCCGGCCTCACCGTTGTTGCCCGCCCCACCGTTGTTGCCGGCACCACCGTTGTTGCCCGCCCCGCCTGCCTGGCACGGCAGCACGGTCGGCCCCCGGACCTGCTGCGAGACGTACGTCGCATCGGTCCGGAGATTGGCCTGCGCCGGCCAGATGACCGTCAGCCGGCCGCACGAGTCCAGGGCAATGCCGTTGACGTCGGTGGAGCGACCACAGACGAACCCGTTGAGGACCGCCTGAGAGCCCTGCAGGCACGCACCCATGAGCTCGCTCGCGGTGCCGTGTTCGGTGATGACGTCCGACAGCCGCGTCTGCGTCCACGTCGGATGCGCGCTCAGCGCGTCGAGGCTCTGCGCGGCGTAGGAATACCAGTTCGGCTTGCCACCCGCGACGGTTACGCCGTGGTACCAGGCGATGTCCACCTTGCCCGGCGATCCCGCGACGATGTGCGGAAGGATGTTGCCCGCACCGCCCGGCTTGG
>JAVEEE010000310.1 GCA_030840615.1 Frankiaceae bacterium
GCATCGACTGCCCACCGGGCACCCACCCGAGGAGTACGACGCCGACGACAACCGCTAGAGCGGGATGAACAGCAGGTGGTCTTCGGCGTCGTCGAGCTGCTGCGGCGTGAGGTCCAGGGTGGAGCACAAGTCGCCGAAAGAGCCGAAGCCGCCGATCTGGATCCGGGTGCTGACGATCTTTGCAGCCAGTGCTTCGCCGACACCGGGCAAGGCGGCGATGGCGCTGCTCCCGGCGCGATTGACGTCCACAAGTCCACCGTCGTCGTAGTGCGTGGGCAGGTCGGGTCGCCCGATGCCGGCCTCGACCGCGAGATGTGGCTGCTTCGTGGCGATGGCGCGGGCCTCGCGACGCCGAGCCTCGTTGCGCCGAGCAAGCTCGAGCGGGTCCAGCGGCGTGCTGCGCGAACGCCGGCGAAACGCGGCTACGAGCACGGTTCCGACGATGATGCCGGCAATCAACATGAAGCCGCCGATGCTCGACTGCCTCGACTCGTCCGGCGCACCTGCCACGACAACCGCTGCCGCGGCATCGAGTGCACCGAGAGCCGCGGCGGCCATCCACGCTCGTTTGCCGTAGCCGCGGATGCCGGCGTAGAGAAACGGTGCGAAGCTTCCGAGGCCCAGTGTCAGGGCCGGCACGACCAGCCAGATTCGCCCGAGAACCGGCGACTCCTCCGACATGCGGGCCACACTAGGCGAACGACGACCGGGGGAGATGTGTGACCAGCGACGCCGAACGCGCCCGACAACGTGATCTCGTCCGACGCGGTTACGACGCCATCTCCGTTGCCTACCGCAGCGACGCCGGAAAGCCCAACGCCGAAGCCGACGAGAACATGGAGCGCTACGCAGACTGGATCGCGGAGCTCTCCCGGCTGGTTCCGGACCGTGCCCGTGTCCTTGATCTGGGCTGTGGCGCAGGCCTGCCCGCCACCCGGGCACTGGTCGAGCAGGGCTTCCGCGTCACCGGGCTGGACTTCTCTGCGGTCCAGCTACGCCGCGCCCGCACGCTGGTCCCGGGTGCAGCCTTCATCCAAGCCGACATGACCACGCCCTGGGCAGCTTCCCGCGCTTCGTGGGACGCCGTGGTGTCGTTCTATGCGCTGATCCACGTGCCGCTCGCCGATCAACCTCCGATTTTCCGTCGGATCCGAGGCTGGTTGTCGGACGGTGGCTACTTCCTGGCCACGTTGGGCCATCGCCGATGGACCGGGACCGAGGACTACATGGGCGCGCCCATGTTCTGGGACCACGCCGACACGGAGACCTACCTGCGGTGGCTCTCCGATGCGCACTTGGAGCCGGTCTGGCACCGCTTCGTCCCGGAGGGCGCTTCGGGACACACCCTCGTGCTTGCGCGGGCGGCATAGCGGCAGGAACCCGCACCCTCCGCGTCGAAGTCGTGGGCATGAGAACCAAGCTTGTCGCAGCGCTGGGCGCCGCCTCGTTGGCTGGTGCCGCGCTGGCCGCCCCGACGTTCGCCGCACCTGCCGGCAATGGCGCGACGACCACCAACGGTTGCGTCACCAGCGTCCCGGAGCAGGACACCACGACCCCGGTCAAGATCTGCTATTCGCTGTTCAAGCCGGCCGGTGCCGACGCCGGGCACCGGGTGCCGCTGATCTTCCACAGCCACGGGTGGGGCGGCAGCCGCACGACCACGGCGTCGTCGTTCGACAAGTTCCTCAAGGCCGGGTTCGGGGTGCTGTCGTTCGACCAGCGCGGGTGGGGCGAGAGCGGTGGCAAGGCTCGGGTCGAGAACCCCGACTACGAAGGGCGCGACGTCGAGAAGCTCGTCGCTCTCGTGTCGAAGCTGTCGTGGGTGCAGCAGGACGGTCCCGGCGATCCGCGGCTCGGTGCCATCGGCGGCAGCTACGGCGGCGGCTACCAGTTCGTCGGCGCCTTCCGTGAGATCCGCGACAAGGGCAAGCCGGTCTTCGACGCCCTGGCCCCCGAGATCACCTGGTGGGACCTCAAGCAGACGCTTGCCCCTGCGGACGTCGCGCGTGGTGAGTGGATCAGCCTCCTGACGGCCGCCGGTGCGCAGGCGTTGCCGACCGACGTTCTCACGGCGACGGCGTACGGCGCGGCAACGGGCCTGTGGCCGGACGGCACGGTCCCCGGCATCGCCAACATGAACCAGTTCTTCGAGAAGAACGGTCCGGCCTGGAACGTCAAGCAGGGTCGCGTCCTCGACATCCCGGTCCTGTTCGGCCAGGGCATCACCGACACGTTGTTCCCGCTCTACCAAGGACTGCAGAACTGGACAAAGGCGCTGACGCCACACGCGCGCGCCAACAGCATCTTCGTCGGATACAACGGCGGCCACGTCCTGCCCAACGCCTTTCCCTACACGCCGGCCGTCTCCGGTGACCCGTGCAGCAAGCAACTCGCGGGCGGTGACTTCAGTGACCTGACGCTGCGCTTCTTCACCGAGAAGCTCAAGCACCACCGGACCGGTCTTGGCGGCTACGGACGGCTGCACCTCGCGACGGCGAGCAACACCTGCACGACGGTGACGTCGGCGCAAGCCAACAAGGCGTTCAAGGTCGGCACCGTTGCCACGAGTGAGACGGCCGGTGTCCCGGTCGGCTTCAAGGTGGCGGACGGCCCGATCCGCATCGCCGGCACGCCGTATCTCGAAGGCACGATGTTCGCGGCCGGCGTGAACAACCGCGCGTTCTACGGCCTCGGTGTCGGGCTCACACCGGCGGACGCGCAGCTGGTGCAGGGCAACGTGCTGCCCGTCAACGAGCTGCTGCCGGTGGCGGGGGAGAAGCGCAGCATCGAGCTGCCGTCTGTCGCGGTCAACGTGCCCAAGGGTCAGTCGTTGTTCGTGCTCGCCATGCCCTTCAGTGACGCGTTTCCGGGCTTCGGCAGTCGCACGCCCGGGGCCATCGTGCTGCAGGACGCGGTCGTCCGGCTCCCGGTCGTCGGCAACTGACGGGATCGCGCGCGGTGTGAGGGGCGCGTCGGTCAGCCGGCCGCGTAGCGGCGCGGGCCTTCCGAGGTGTCGACGCTCAACCGACCTTGCGCAACCAGCAGCTCCAGGTGGGCGCCGGTCTCGGCGACGGCGAGCATCTGGTTGAACGGGTCGAGGTCGTTCAACGACCGCAGTCGCCTCGTCCACTTCAGCTGACCGGCGACGTCGTAGGCCGTCGTCGCGCCCAGCGCCACGGAGTGCTCGGTCTCGTCGAGCCGAGTCCCGTGGTGAGCGACGAGCTCATCGACGCGAGCGTGGACGCTGGGCGTCACGGGGCCGTGCGCCGGCAGCAGCGTCGCGTCCGGCCGAGCCCGGACCACGGCCAGCGATGCGAGGAAGTCACCCAGGGGGTTGGGGGACAGGACCGGCTCGAAGCCGATCGACGGTGTGATGGTCGGCAGCACGTGGTCACCCGCGAAGAGCAACCCGGCAGCGGCGTCGTGGAAGACGACGTGCCCCCTGGTGTGGCCCGGGGTCGGCACGACGTCAAGGGTTCGCCCGCCG
>JAVEEE010000394.1 GCA_030840615.1 Frankiaceae bacterium
TGCGTGCGGTGGCCTTGTGGGGGCTGGCCGTCGCGACGACGATCACAGTCGTGCAACGTGTCGTCGTCGTACGCCGGCAGACCCGCCCCGGTTTCCGCCCGCCGCCGGTCGCCTCGGCATGAGCGGCCGGCTGACCGACGCGCTCTATGGCGCCGGCTGGGCAGTTGTCCGCGGCATGCCGGAACGGCTCGCCCGCCACCAGTTCGACGCGATCGCCGACGTCGTCTATGCCCGCCGTGGCAACGGGGTGCGGCGTCTCGAGGTCAACCTGCGACGGGTGCTCGGGCCTGACGTGGACGAGCGGCACCTCCGACGTACGACCCACCTCGGCGTGCGGTCCTACCTGCGTTACTGGCGTGAGGTGTTTCAACTTCCACGAATGAAGACCGCGGAAGCAATCGCCCGCATGGATGTCATCGACGACTGGCGGTTGCGCGAGCCGGCGACGTCGGGTGAGGGGCTGGTCCTCGGCCTGCCTCACATGGGCAACTGGGACCACGCCGGCGCATGGCTCGCCGGCACCGGAGTGCCCTTCACGACTGTCGCGGAGCGGCTCGAGCCGGCATCGCTGTTCGACCGGTTCGTGGAGTTCCGCGAGTCCCTCGGCATGGAAGTCATCCCGCTCACGGGCGGCGACCGTCCGCCGTTCGAGGTGCTCGCCGAGCGACTGCGCGCCGGCGGCACCCTCGCGCTGCTGGCTGACCGGGACCTCACCGCGACCGGGCTCGAGGTCGACTTCTTCGGCGCGCCGGCGCGGATGCCGGCCGGCCCGGCTGCGCTGGCGCTCGACACCGGAGCGGCACTGGTGCCGATCACCCTGAGCTACCCCGACGAGCGCCGGACCCGGCTGCGAGCACACCCACGCATCGATCCGCCGGCCAGTGGCACCCGCGCGGAGAAGATCCAGGTCATGACGCAGCGACTGGCGGATGCGTTCGCGGCTGCCATCGCTGCCGACCCGCAGGACTGGCACATGCTGCAGCGCGTCTGGGTGGCCGATCTCGACCCGGCTCGACTCCCTGCGCCGGTGGGCGGTCGGCCGGCATGAAGGTGGGCCTGGTCTCGCCGTATCCGTGGGACGTCCCGGGTGGCGTCGTCGCGCATGTGCGCGAGCTGGCCGAGACGCTCATCTCGCTCGGTCACGACGTGTCGGTGATCTCGCCGGTCGACGACGAAGACGCCCCGTTGCCGCCTTGGGTGACGAGAGCCGGTCGAAGTGTGCCGGTGCCGTTCAACGGGTCGGTGTCGCGACTCATCTTCGGACCGGTCAGCGCCTCGCGGGTCCGTCGCTGGCTGCACGACGGCGACTTCGACGTGCTGCACCTGCACTCGCCGGAGACGTTGTCACTGTCACTCCTGGCGCTGATGAACGCGCGGGGGCCGATCGTGGCGACGTTCCATGCGGCCAACCCGCGATCGCGGGTGCTGGCGCTGCTGCAGAGCCCGCTACAGGTGCAGATCGAGAAGATCGTCGGCAGCATCGCCGTGTCGCCGGCCGCCCGCAAGACCATCGTCGAGCACCTCGGTAGCGACGCCGTCGTGATCCCCAACGGGGTGCATGTCCGTCGGTATGCCGATGCCGCACCGTTGCCCGGCTGGCCGGGGTCCGGTGGCGCGCTCGGGTTCGTCGGTCGGATCGACGAGCCGCGCAAGGGGCTGAGCGTGCTTCTCGAGGCGATGCCTTATCTCTGGAAGCAGTTCCCCGACCTGCGGCTGCTGGTGGCCGGCCCCGGTGAGCTCGACCACGACGTCGACGAGCGCGTCGTGCTGCTCGGCCAGCTCGACGAGGACGCGAAGGCCCAGGCCTACCGGTCGGTTGACGTCTTCGTCGCACCCAACACGGGCGGCGAGAGCTTCGGCATCATCCTGCTCGAGGCGATGGCCGCCGGGACCCCCATCGTGGCCAGCGACCTCGACGCATTCCGGCGAGTGCTCGACGCGCCCGACGGCGACCGGGCCGGCGCTCTCGCGACCGTCGGTGACGCGGAGTCGGTGGCGCACGCCTGCGCGAGCCTGCTGTCGTCACCGGCGCGGCTGGAGGCGCTCAGTCGTTGCGGTCGAAGCCTGGTCAGCCGCTATGACTGGACCGTGGTCGCGGCCGAGATCGTGCGGGTCTACGAGACGGCCGTTGCCGCGTCGGTCGGGCGGGTCGTGGAAGAGCTCGAGCCGATGTAGACGAGTACCGTCGCAACCGTGGGCCTGTTCATCACCATTGCGGTCGTTGCAGTGCTTCTGGCCGTCTACGCGAGTTGGGCGGCCGGACGGCTCGACCGCCTGCACGCCCGGGTCGACGCCGCTGGTGCCGCCCTCGAAGACCAGCTGAAGGTGCGGGCAGCCGCGGCCGAGGAGCTGGCGACCCAGCGACGCGTGCCCGCCCCGGTGGCCATGGAGCTTGCCCGGGCGGCCGCAAAGGCGCGCCTGGCCACCGGGCTCGACCACGACCGAGAGGTGATCGAAAGCGCGCTGTCCCGGGCGTTGCAAGAGGCGTGCGCGACGTTCGAGCACGGCTCGGTAGCCACCGCGACCGCGGTGGACGCGAGCACCCGCGCGGCGTTCGCCCGCCGGTTCCACAACGACGCGGTTCGGGACGCGCTCGTCGTGCGTCGTCGTTGGGTCGTGCGCCTGTTGCACCTCGCCGGGCATGCGCCCCGACCGGCCTATTTCGAGATCGCCGACGCCCCGCTCGAATTTGCCGATGTCGCTGCCGCCGCAGCGCCGTACGATTGACCCTGTGACTCAGGAACAGAACGTCGGGACGGCCCGCGTCAAGCGCGGGATGGCCGAGATGCTCAAGGGCGGCGTCATCATGGACGTCGTCACCGCCGAACAGGCCAAGATCGCGGAAGACGCGGGCGCCGTGGCGGTCATGGCGCTCGAGCGGGTGCCCGCGGACATCCGCGCCGAGGGCGGCGTGTCCCGGATGAGCGACCCCGACATGATCGACGGCATCATTGAAGCCGTCTCGATCCCGGTGATGGCGAAATGCCGCATCGGTCACTTCGCCGAGGCGCAGGTGCTGCAGTCGCTGGGTGTCGACTACGTGGACGAGTCCGAGGTGCT
>JAVEEE010000415.1 GCA_030840615.1 Frankiaceae bacterium
GAAGGCGGCCACCTCGAGCAGTACGCCGACCCCAAGGCGTTGCTGTCCGTGCCGGCGACCGAGTTCGTGGCCGACTTCGTGGGTGCCGACCGGACCCTTCGGCGGCTGGCCGTGCTCACCGTCGACCCGGCGCTGCTCGTGCGATGGCCGGTCGTCGCGCCGGACCTGCCACTCGCCGACGCTCTTGCGGTGATCGACGGGGCCGAGGCCGAGTGGGCGGTCGTGGCCGATGCCGCCGGCGTACGGGGCTGGCTGGGTCGCGCCGTCGCGCGTGCCGGCAGCGGTGACGCCGGCTCGGCCGCGACGCGGGCTGCCGTCGTCACGCCCGACGCATCGCTCGAGCAGGCACTGGCCGCGCTGCTCGGGACCGGCGGCCCCGGTGTGGTCGTGGCCGGCCCGGACGGCTACGTCGGGGTGCTGACCGAAGGCGCGGTGCTGACCGGCGCCCGTCGCTAGGGCACAATGTAGAACGTGTTCCAGTTGTCGGCCGCTGTCGACGAGGCTGCTGTCGAAGCTCTCGTCAACCGATCGCGCCGGGACGTCGACCAGGGGCTGCTGCCGGCCTGCCAGATCGCGCTCGCGCACGACGGTCGCGTCCTGCTCGACGAGACGTTCGGTGCACCGCCCGCGTCGCGGTTCGTGACCTTCAGCGTCACCAAGGCGTTCACCGGAGCGCTTGCGTGGCTGCTGATCGGTGACGGCGCACTGTCCACGTCGACACGGGTCGCCGACGTTGTGCCCGAGTTCGCCGCCAACGGCAAGGAAGACGTCACCGTCGAGCACCTGCTCACACACACCGCGGGGTTTCCGCGGGCGCCGATGCGCCCGGAGGAAGGCGCCGACCGGCAGCAGCGGGTGGAGCGGTTCGGCACGTGGCGCCTCGACTGGCCGGCCGGCTCGCGGACGGAATACCACGCGACGTCGGCCTACTGGGCGCTCGTCGAGGTGCTCGACCGGGTCTCCGGCGTCGACTACCGCCGGCTGCTCGCCGACCGCATCGCTGCGCCGCTGGGGCTGCCCGGGTTGGCCCTCGGCGCCGCGGAGCCGGGCGATCCGGTGGCCTTGGAAGATGTCGTGCCGATCCGCGCCGTCGGTGATGCCGGTGACGGGCAGACGCTGGGCGACCACATGAAGGAGACCGGCGAGCAGTTCCTGTTGCGGTTCAACGAACCCGCAGTGCTCGCCGCGGGCGTGCCGGGAGCGGGAGCAGTTGCCCGCGCGGCCGACGTCGCGCTGTTCTACCAGGCGCTGCTGCACAACCCGGGCGACCTCTGGCGCGGCGACGTGCTGAGCGACGCGACCGGTCACGTGCGCAACGTGCTCGTCGACCCGCTGTTCCGGGTGCCGGCCAACCGCACCCTCGGTCTCGTCGTGGCGGGCGATGACGGTCATGCGGTCGTCCGCGGGTTCGGCCGGGGCAACGGTCCGCGCGCGTTCGGTGCGCAGGGCGTCGGCGGGCAGGTCGCGTGGGCCGACCCGGCGACGGGCTTGTCGTTCTGCTACCTCACCAACGGTCTCGACGCCGACGTCGTGGCGTCGTTCACCCGGTCGGCGAAGCTGGCCGGGCTCGCCGCCCGCACCGCCCGGCCGCCAGCATGACCGAACAGCTCACCGGGATGGACGCAGCGTTCCTCGCGCTGGAAAGTCCACAGATGCCGATGCACGTCGTCGGCGTGCTGCTGCTCGACCCGGCGGGCGGTGAGGGTTTCTCCGTCGATCGGTTGCGCCAGGTCGTCGACCAGCGGCTGCACCTGATGCCGCCGTTCTGCCGCCGGTTGGTCGACGGGCCGTTGGCGCTCGACAAGCCCTACTGGCACTACGAGTCGGCGATCGAGCTGGACGATCATGTGTTCGCGGCGCAGGTGCCGGCACCCGGTGATCTGCACGCCCTCGGTGATCTCGTCGGCGCGATCGCGACCGAGCGGCTCGACCGCAGCCGGCCGTTGTGGGAGCTGCACATCGCCGGCGGCCTGGCCGACGGACGGGTGGCGCTCATCGCCAAGGTGCACCACTCGACCCTCTACGGCGCCGCCGGTGCCGAGTTCATCGCCGAGCTGCTCGATCTGAGTCCCGAGGTCACGGAGCCGGCCGAGCGCGCCGATGTGGGCCCGGCTCCGGCACCGCCCGGACCGGCCGAGATGGCCGGGCGCAGTGTCGTGGCGCAACTGCGCCGGCCGTGGTCGATCGCGCGGCTGGTCGTCACCGGCGGACGCAATGCGTGGGGGACCGTCCGATCGGTCGGAGGCGTCGTCAACCGGCACGGACGCAGCGCACTGCCCGCGCTGGCGCCACGCACACTGATCAGCGGGACCCCCACCGACCGTCGGATCGCTGCGTTCGCGGCGATGTCGCTCGACGACGCCAAAGCGGTGAAGGATGCCGCCGGGGTGAAGCTCAATGACGTCGTACTCGCGGTCGTCGCGATGGCGGTACGTCGTTATCTGGAGGCGCGTGACGCCGTACCGGAGCGCGCTGTCGTCGCCGGCGTGCCGGTCAACGCCGGCGAGGGTGAGTCCTCGGGCACCAACACGTTGGCGACGATGCTCGTCCCGTTGCCCATGGAGGTGCTTGACCCGAAGTCGTTGCTGACGGCGGTCCATCGCGCGACGGTGGGTGCCAAGGAGTTCACGTCGGCGCTGGGTCCGACGGCGATCGCCGAGCTGGCCGAGATCACGCCGCCGGCGGCGCTGTCGGTCGTCAACTGGCTGACCCGATCGCTCGGCCTGACCGCGATGCAGCCGACGTTGACGAACTTCATCGTGTCCAACGTCGTCGGGCCACCGATCCCGCTCTACCTTGCCGGCGCTCTCGTCGACGCGGTCTTCCCGCTCGGACCGTTGTTGCCCGGTGCGGGCATGAACATCACCGTTCTGTCGAACCTCGACCGGCTCGACGTCGGCGTCATGGCCTGTCCCGACCTCGTCGACGACGTCTGGGAGCTGACCGAGTCGATGCCGCAGTGCCTGGCCGAGCTAGCCGAAGCGGCGGTCTGAGACTCGGTCAGGAGGCGGGCGCGGCAGCGGGAGCGCCGTAACGCAGCCCGTCGACGAGCAGTGACACGACCTTGCTGCCGCAGTCGGCCTCCGCGTTGGGCTCGGCCATCAAGCAGACACCGCTCAGCGCCCGCAGCAGGTCCATGCCGTCGACACCCGCCCGGATCCGGCCGGCCGCCGCGGCGTCATCCACCAGCTGGCTGACCGTCTGCTGCACCCGCTGGTGCGACGACGTGAAGAGGTCGGAGTCGGAGGAGACGACGGACTTCAGGTAGGTCGCCAGCCCCTTCTTGGTGGCGACATAGGCCACGAAGCGCTGCATCCACTCCGCCAGGGCCTCGTCGGGCTCCTTGGTGGCCCGAAGCTCCTCGGCGCCGGCGCACAGCTGGTCGACGTTGTGGCGGTAGACCGCCTCGACCAGGGCGTCGCGGGTCGGGTAGTGCCGGTAGAGGGTGCCGATCCCGACGCCGGCGCTCTTGGCGATCTGCTCCAGCGATGCCTCGACGCCCCAGGTCGCGAAGGCGTCCGAGGCCACCTCGAGCAGGCGGTCACGGTTGCGGCACGCATCAGCGCGCTGAGCCCGTGCCATCACCTGCTCCTCCTCCTTGCGCCTTCGGATCCCGCCTGCCGCGAAAATCCGTCGCCCTATGGAGTTGACAAACCGGAGGGGGCCTCCGGTAAGTTAACGGAGGCGGCATCCGCTTACGGCTTCAGAGTAGACAGCACGGGCCCAATCTGCAAGCAGCCGGCGAAGCCACCGCCATCTGACCCTCGTAAGGCTTGGAGAACCTCATGTCACAGACCATCACCGCCGCAGTGGCGGCTCCGTCTCCGGCGACACCGCCGCGGGACCGGCGTTGGCTGGCGCTTGCCGTGATCGGCGTCGCCCAGCTCATGATCATCCTCGACGCCTCGATCGTGAACATCGCGCTGCCGCACGCGCAGGTGGCGCTGCACATCAGCGACGCCAACCGCCAGTGGGCCCTGACGTCCTACACGCTGACTTTCGGCGGGCTGCTCCTGCTCGGCGGCCGGATCGCTGACTACTTCGGCCGCAAGCGCACCTTCCTCGTCGGCCTGTTCGGCTTCGCGTCGGCGTCGGCCCTGGGCGGCTTCGCGCAGTCGGCCGGCTGGCTGTTCGGCGCACGTGCCCTGCAAGGGGTGTTCGCCGCTGTGCTGGCGCCTGCCGTCCTCTCGCTCATCACGACGACCTTCACCGAGGCACACGAGCGGGCGAAGGCGTTCGCCGTCTACGGCGCGATCTCCGGCACGGGTGCGGCCATCGGTCTCATCGCAGGTGGCGCGCTGACCGAGTACCTCAGCTGGCGCTGGACGCTTCTCGTCAACACACCCATCGCGATCGCCGTTGCCATCGCGTCGTTCGGACTCATCAAGGAGAGTCGAGCGGAAGGCGACCGGCACTTCGACGTACCGGGTGCGATCGTGGCGACTGCCGGGCTGGCGACACTCGTCTATGGCTTTACCGAGGCGTCGTTGCACTCCTGGACCGCACCCCTCACTCTGACGTTGCTGGCGATGGCGGTCGTGCTGCTCGTTGGCTTCGTCGGCTGGGAGGCCCGGGCGAAGAACCCGATGTTGCCGCTGCGCATCGTGCTCGATCGCAACCGCGGTGGGTCCTACCTCGCGTTCTTCCTCGCGACGCTGGCGATGTTTGCAGTGTTCCTGTTCCTCACCTACTACTTCCAGGGTGTGCTGCACTACAGCGCGCTGAAGGCAGGCGTCGCGTTCCTGCCGTTCCCGCTGGGCGTCATCACGTCGTCCACCATCGCGTCGCGGACGTTGCCGCGGTTCGGTCCGCGGGTGCTGGCCGGTGGCGGCTTCTCGCTGGCTGTGCTCGGCATGCTCTGGCTGACCCAGCTGCCCGCTGACTCGGCGTACCTGACCCACGTCGTTCCGTCGATGTTGCTGATCAGCCTCGGCATGGGTCACGTGTTCGTGCCGCTGTCGTCGACGGCGTTGCTGGGCGTGCCCAACCACGATGCGGGCGCTGCCAGCGCTCTCGTCAACACGATGCAGCAGGTGGGTGGCTCGCTCGGTGTCGCGTTCCTCAACACGATCGCGACGAGCGCGACCGTCAGCTATGCGACGTCGCACGGTGGGCCGTCCGCCGCCGCGACCGTGCACGGCTTCACGTCGGCGTTCTCGGTCGGGGCCGGCATCATGGCCGGCGCCGCGATCGTGGTCGTCGCGCTGATCCGTCCCGACACCGGCCGACCGACGGCCGGCGAGGTCGTCTACGACGACGAGGGGTCGGACGAGCCGCACGGCTCGCGGGAGCTGCAGCCCATCCCCGCCTGACCCTGCACCGCCAGTCGCGCGGTGGTCGCCTTAGCGGGTGATCACCGCGCGATTGTCTTTGCGACGCCGCTCTACGATCACCCGCATGCATCCTTTCCGCTTCGCCGTGCAGACGCAGAACGCCACCGACCTCGCTGCCTGGCGACAGCGGGCGCGCGACGCCGAGTCGATGGGCTACTCGGCGCTGCACATGCCCGACCACTTCACCGAACAGTGGGGGCCGATGGTCGCGCTGACCGCCGCGGCCGAAGCCACGGAGCGGCTGCGGGTCGGCGCGCTCGTCTTCGACAACGACTTCCGGCATCCGATGGAGCTCGCCAAGGAGATCGCCACGCTGCACCTGCTCTACGACGGGCGGGTCGAGTTCGGCATCGGCGCGGGTTGGATGCGCACCGACTACGACCAGTCCGGCATCCCGTTCGACGAGCCGGGCGTGCGCGTCGACCGGATGGCGGAGGCGGTCACCGTGCTCAAGGGCCTGTGGTCCGGTGAGCCGGTGACGTTCAAGGGCGAGCACTACACGCTCAAGGAAGCCGTCGCACTGCCTACGCCGGCCGCCCATCCGACGATCTGCATCGGCGGCGGAAGCAAGCGGGTGCTGTCCATCGCGGCTCGCGAGGCCGACATCGTCGGTTTCAACGCATCGTTACGGGCCGGCTACGTCGGACCGGAGGTGGCGGCGACAGCTGTGCCCGAGAAGTTCGACGAACGTGTGCAGTGGGTGCGCGACGCTGCC
>JAVEEE010000295.1 GCA_030840615.1 Frankiaceae bacterium
GCGCCCGGCAGGGTCTGGGGGAATGCTCGGCTCCATGCCGCAGCTCCGCCTCGTCGCTTCCGATCGCACCCCGTCCGTTGTTCTCGATGACCGCCCGCGGGTGTCGCTTCGGCTGCTGATGGCCGCGTCGGGGCGGTGCTCCTGCGACGACTGCCTGTGGGCCTTCCGCCGCGGCGACGGCACGGCCGGCGTGGTCAGGGTCACGAGCTCGGCCGGCCGGCTCAGCGCGGTGCGCTGACGCTGATCTCGACGAACTCGAGGTCAGCGTCGTATTCGGTCTCCGGGCCCAGCTCCGGGGCGCCGTCGATCACAAGGTCGGCGTGAGCCCAGGGCCGTTCCGCCGTGACATAGGCATGCTCCTCGGCCATCCACCAGGTCCAGAAGTCCACCATGTCGGCGCCGTCGCGGGCGAGGCCGCGGGCCAGCCGAATGTCGCGCGGACAGTCGACCCAGACGCGCAGGGCCAGCCGGTCGCGCCAGGCGTTTCGGGTCGCGCCGACGCCCTCGATGACGACGACGGGCGCGGCCGTGACGGTGATGAGCTCGGCGGCCGGCCGTCGCGCGACCCAGTCGTAGGGGCGGAACGTCGCAGGCTCCTTGCGGAGCAAGGGTTCGATGACCTCGCTGAGCAGTCGCGGCCACCAGTTCAACGGCTCGTCGTAGGACGCGAAGTCGTCGGTGTGCACGACGGGTGCACCATCGAGCGCGTGTGACAGCCGGGCGGAGAACGTCGTCTTGCCGGCTCCTCCGCAGCCATCGACACCGACCAGCCGGACGCTGCCGGGAACCATCGACAGCTCCGCGGCCAGGTCCGCGAACGAACAGAGGCTGCGCTGCACCCGGCCAGTCTTGCGCGACAGGTTCTCGCATCCACAGTCGCGGGAGGCATCCACACCTTTCGCCACCACGCACCGATCGCACGAAACCGTCCTCGCTCGTCAGGAACATCAGGGTGGAGGTGGCGACGAATGCCGTTCAAGAAGTGCGCAATTTCTGACTGCTCGCGGCAGGCGGTGAGTCGCGGATGGTGTCACGGCCACTACCAGCGCTGGGTGCGACTGGGTGACGTCATGCCGGACCGACCGCTAGGACGTCAGGTCAACTTCGAATGCTGTGTCCCGAGGTGTGACCGCGACGCCTACGCCAGGCAGCTCTGCCGGACGCACTATCGCCGATTGTTGTCCAAGGGCGACCCCTGCGCTGACCAACCGGTCCGGGAGACGGTCGGGGAAGGCTACGTTCACCACGGTTACTTCGTCGTGCCCGTGCCCGCACATCTACGGCATCTGACGAACGGCGAGAGTCCCTGCCTGGAGCATCGGCTTGTGATGGCGCAGATGCTCGGACGAGCCCTGACCGACGATGAATCCGTCCATCACCGCGATGGCAACCGGCTCAACAACGACTCTTCGAACCTCGAGCTCTGGAGTCGTTGGCAACCCAGTGGACAGCGAGTGATCGACAAGGTCAGCTTCGCCATCGAACTGTTGGAGCGCTATCTGCCGAACGCCCTGGCGGCGCAGGTCCCTCTCGCGATCATTCACCACTGCAATAAACTGCAGTAAGTCACTCAAGTGGAGTAGCCCCGAGGAGATTTGAACTCCCGCTACCGCCTTGAGAGGGCGGCGTCCTAGGCCGCTAGACGACGGGGCCCTAGAAACAGATGAAGCCACTGGCTCCGCTGGGGTACCAGGACTCGAACCTAGACTAGCTGAACCAGAATCAGCCGGGCTGCCAATTACCCCATACCCCATGGGTCGCCCGCTCGCGCGGACCGAGCAAAGTCTACAAGGCGAGCGCCAGCGCGGCGTCAAGCCGCTCCAGCGTGGTCACCTGGCCGAGCAGCTCCAACGACTCGAACAACGGCGGCGACACTGTGCGACCTGTGACCGCGACCCGGACCGGGCCGAACGCGTGCTTCGGCTTAAGGCCGAGACCGTCGACGAGCGACGACCGCAGCGCCGCCTCGATGGATGCCGTGTCCCACGACGACAGCACGCCGAGCGCGTCGCGAGCCGCCTGCAACGTCGGCCGCTGCTCCACGCCGAGGAACTTCGCCGCCGCCTCGGGGTTCAAGGCGAACGGCTCTTCGATGAGGAAGCCGAGCATCTCGCGCGCCTCCCGCAGCACCGACATCCGCTCCTGAACGTGTGGCGTCGCGCGTCGTACGAGCTCAGCCTTCTCCCCGCCGACACCGAGGTAGGCAACGATGCGCTCGGCCAGCTCGTCGACCGGCATCGATCGGATGTAGTGACCATTGAGCCAGCCGAGCTTGTCGAGGTCGAACACCGGCCCGACCGCGTTGACCCGAGACCAGTCGAAGGTCTCGACCATCTCGTCGAACGTGAAGATCTCGCGTCCGTCCGGCATCGAGTAACCCATCAACGCCAGGAAGTTGCGCAACGCCTCGGGGAGATAGCCCTCCTCCACGAACCACGTCAGACGTGCTGCGGGATTCTTGCGCTTCGAGATCTTCGACTTGTCGACGTTGCGGAGCAACGGCATGTGCGCGAACGCCGGCCGCTGCCAACCGAGCCAGTCGTAGAGCAACGCATGTTTCGGCGTCGAGGAGATCCACTCCTCACCCCGCACGACATGGGTGATGCCCATCAGGTGGTCATCGACGACGACGGCGAGGTGATAGGTCGGGAACCCGTCTGCCTTGAGAAGCACCTGGTCGTCCGGCCGCGGCGCATGGACCTCCCCGCGGATCAGGTCCGGGAAGGCCAGCGGCACGTCGTCCGGGATCAGCATCCGCACCACCGGCGTCTCGCTGAAGCCCGGCAGCTGCGACCGTTCCTCCGCCGTCTTGCCGAAACACAGCCGGTCGTAACCGGTCGGCTGCTTCGCCTTCTGCTGCGCCGCCCGCATCTCCGCCAACCGCTCCGGCGCGCACCAGCATTGGTAGGCATGGCCCGACTCGAGCAGCTGCATGGCAATCGGGCGGTATGTGTCGAGCCGCTCCGACTGCCGGTA
>JAVEEE010000453.1 GCA_030840615.1 Frankiaceae bacterium
GGAGAACAGCTGCACGCTGGCTTTCTTGACCGTCTTGGTCGGGTCGGCCACGAAGACGGTGAAACCGGCCTTCGCGAGCATGGTGTTGAGCGCGTCGATCGACGGCAGCCTCTGGCCGTTGCCCTGGATGTGCACGCCCTTGTTGTCGACGGTGACCGGAACCCCGCCGACCTTCATACCCTGCACCGTCGTACTCGCTGTGCCGGTCGCCGTCTTGCCGTTCGTGACCGCGTGCGCCACCGATGTGATCGAGCTGATCGTGAGCGCGCCGCCGCCGAGCGAGACGTCGCGCATCGTGCTCACTGCGTCGACCACCGCCGTGTTGGGGCCGGTCAGCTTGATGCGGGTGATCGTGGCCGTGCTGCCCATCCCGTCGCCGATCCCGGGCGCTTTGCCGCCGGCCATCGCCGTCGCAGCTTCGACGAGGGCGGGGAGGGTCTTCGCCGACATCTCGACGCCTGGGTTGCTCTGCGTCACCTCCGGCTTGCCGGCTCCGGACTGTGCCTCGGCCTTGTAGTTGTCGTTCATGTTCTCGTAGGCCTGGTCCGGCAGGGGCGGGATGTGCGCCACGCACGGCAGGTCGGGAATCGGCACCGGGATCGGGATCGGGATCGTGTTGAACGGGTTGGGCGGGAGGCAGGAGCCGGTCAGCAGCTTGAAAGTGTCGCCGCCGTGGCCTCCCGTGTCGCCCGGCCAGAACACGCTCGTGAGGGCGTGCCCGGAGCCGCCGTAGCCCATCTGCGCCAGCGCGTACGGAAGTTCGCTCTCGACATCTTCGCCCGAGTGCGTGAAGAACGGCACCCGCAACCCGTACGCCGAGGCGCCGATGGAGATCGAGCCGAAGTTGGAGCCGGGTGCGGGGGATGCGGAGGCCGTGAGCATGCCGGCCGCGCCGGCGCCCATGCTGGCGACCCCGACGGCGACAAGGGCGGTGGAGGTACGTCGGCCCCACCTGCTGCGGGTCCGGGCTCCACGGTGACGTCCCGTCATGCTGCACCTCCCAGGTAGGCCGCGGAGACGTGCTCCTCGATGTCCTGCGGCTGTCCCACCGCCACGATTCTGCCCTGCGTCATCACGGCCGCGAAGTCGGCGACCGCCAATGCTGTGTTGGCGAACTGTTCGACGAGCAGGATGGTGATTCCCTCTTCGGCCAGCTGGCGCACCAGGTCATAGAGCTCGGACACGATGATCGGGGCGAGACCCATGGAGATCTCGTCGAGCAGCAGCACGGCCGGGTCGGCGACCAGCGCGCGGGACATGGCGAGCATCTGCTGCTCGCCGCCGCTCAACGTGCCGGCGCGCTGCCCCCGGCGTTCCATGAGCCGCGGAAACCGCGTGAAGGCCCGCTCCTGGACCTGCTTCACCGGGAGGCCGGCGGCGTAGGTCCACATCCGCAGGTTCTCCTCGACGGTGAGGTTCGGAAAGATTCCACGCCCTTCGGGGATGCTGCTGACCCCGGCGCGCACGAGCGCGTCCGGCTTGGCGCCGTTGACGTGCGCGCCGGCGATGTGCACGCAGCCGGACGTCGGTTTGAGTCGCCCGGCGATGACCTGCAAGGTCGTCGATTTGCCACCGCCGTTCGGGCCGAGCAGCGCGTAGACGCTGCCGGTCGGCACTGCGAACGCGACGCCATGCAGGACCTCGATCCGGCCGTAGCCGGCGTGTACGTCGACGAGCTCGATCGCGTGGGTCATGACGGTCCACCGCGCGATTCGGGTGCTGCGCCGAGGTAGGCAGCCTGGACGGCAGGGTCCTTCTGCACCTGTGCAGGAGTTCCCGTCGCGATGATGCGACCGAAGTCCAGCACGAAGATGCGATCGCAGACTCGCATGACGAGCTCGACGTCGTGCTCGACGAGCAGGATCGCGGTGCCGTCACGGGTGAGGTCGACCATGAGGTCACCGAGTGCCTCGGTCTCCTCGTGGCTGAGGCCTGAGCCGACCTCGTCGAGCAGCAGCAGCCGCGGTCGCGTCGCCAGAGCGCGGCCCAGCTCCACGAGGCGGGCGAGGCCGGTGGGCAGCGAGTCGACACGGGCGTCGGCGACCACGGAGAGGCCGACCCGGCGGATGATCTCGGCGGCGACGGTGCGGGCAGGTGTGTCGTCGTTGGACCACGAGCGGCGGAACTCGGCGGCCGCGAGCACGTTCTCGAACACGGTCAGCGAGCCGAACACCTCGAGCCGCTGGAAGGTACGCGCGACGCCCCGGCGAGCCCGCTTGTACGGCGGCAGGCCGCTCACGTCTCGGTCGCCGAACCACACTCGGCCGTGAGTCGGCTCCTGCAGCCCGGTGATGACGTTGAACAGGGTCGTCTTGCCGGCGCCGTTGGGGCCGATCAGCCCGGTGATCTGACCCTCGCGGGCCGACAGCCGCACGTCGGTCAGGGCCGCGATTCCGCCGAAGTTCACCGAGACGTCGACCACCTCGACCACCGCATGCGGATCGCGCCGCTCGGTGCCCGCGGGGGCTGCGAACTCAGTGGCCGGCGCTGACAAGGCGACCCTCCTCCTCGAGGAAGACCGCGGCGGCGGTGCCGTCGTCAGAGCTCACCGGAACGGAAACGAGCTTGCGGTCCAGCCCGAGTAGCTCGCGCAGCTTCTCGGCTCCCTGCGCGATCCGACCGCCGAGGCCGTTGGGGTCGCGCCCGACGCTGACCGCGGCGATACCCGTGAGCAGGAACTGGTTGCTCAGGAAATCGGGCAGGTGCGGCAGGAACGTCGGGAACAGAGCGAACGTGAACGCGCCCAGGAGCACGCCCGTGGCGGTGTTGATTCCGCCGATCCGGGCGAGCAGCAGCGCGACAAGGCTCAGCAGCGCCGCGAAGCTGTTCGCGTCGACCTGCTTGGTCACGCCGCCGTAGAGCACCCCGGCGAGGCCGCACATCGCGGCTGAGGCGGTGAAGACGACGAGCTTGGTCCGGTTGACGTTGACGCCGAGCGTCGCGCAGGCGGCCGGAGAGTCGTTGACTGCTACGAGCCGGCGTCCCAGCGAGCCGCGCCGGAAGGCGAGGACGCCGATGGCGGCCGCTGCGAACACCACCGAGCAGAGGACAAGGAAGGCTTGGTCGGACCCGGTCGGGATCCCCGGGATGTTCGGGCGGGCCACCGTCTGGTTGCCACCGGTGCCGAAGATCTGCGTGAAGACCGCCTGGTCGAAGACCGCCGCGAACGCGAACGTCGCGAGCGCGAGGTAGAGGCCGCGCATCTTCAACGTCGGGAGCGCCAAGAGGAAGCCCGCACCGGCGGCCAGACCGATGGCGGCGAGGACGCCGAGCAGCGACCCGCCGTCACCGCCGACCTTGCCCATCGCGATGGAGCCCAGGCCGACGAACGTGAGCTGGCAGATCGACACCATGCCGCCGTAACCGGTCAGCAGCAGCAGCGACAGCAGCACCAGCGCCAGCGCAAACCCGTTGGCGGCTGTTCGCAGGTTGGGTCCGGACAACCCGGTCGACACGAGCATGGTGCCCGCGACGAGGACCAGCCCCCACACGAGGGAGGCCTTGAGCCCGGCGACTCGCGGGGCCACCGCGCCGGTGAACGAGGCGGTACGCAGCCGGTCCTGGGGGAGCAAGATCAGCACCGCGAAGAGCACGACCATCGGGATGACGTACTGCACGCGCTTGACCCAGTCGGCGTTCGCGTAGCCGGAGATGTAGAACTGCCCCAGGCCGATGGCCATCGCACCGGCAACCGCAAGCGGCAGGTTCCGCAGCCGCCCGATGATCGCAGCCGCGTAGCCGTCGACGACGAGCAAGGTGAGCAGCAGGATATCGAGCCGCGCGATCGGCGCTAGCAGGATGCCGGCGAGTGCCGCGATCGAGGAAGAAAGCATCCAGGAGAGCTGCTGGATGCGGATAGGGCGTCCGCCGGCCATCGCGAGGAGGTCGGCGTTGTCGACGACGGCCCGCATCGCGATGCCAGTGCGGGTGGTGTTGAACAGCAGTCGGAGCGCGATGGCGATCGCGACAGTGGCAGCGACGGCGACGACCTCGTGGTAGGTCACCAGCACGTAGCCGATGCGCTTGCCGTCGCCGTTGAAGAAGGACGGAAGGTTTCGCACTTCTGACGGGTCCCAGATGATCTGGGCGAGGCCGACGAGGAACAGCAGCAGGCCGAGCGTCACGACGAGGGTGAGATCGACCGGGGCGCCCCGCAACGGCCGCATCAGCAGCCGTTCGATGAAGAGACCGAAGAGCGGAGCGAGGACGAGCACCACCATCACGAGCGCGAGTGGTGCCGGCCAGCCCCAGCCCTGCCAGAACTGCCAGAAGGCGTAGGCGCCCACCATGGCGATCGCGCCGTGGGCGAAGTTGAAGATGCCTGTCGTGTTATAGGTGACGACCAGCCCGGTGGCGATCAGCGCGTAGACGCAGCCCGCCACGAGGCCGATGACCGTGAACGACAGGAAGATGGCCATGTCTCAGCCGTTCAGCGGGAGGAAGCGCCCGTCGCATCGGTACTTGCCGACCGGGGTGTCCATCCGGTGGAAGGCCCCGCCGGTGTACTGCCACAGCACGTAGCAGTGCACACCCTCGGTCTTCGAGCCCGGGTTGCTCGGGGCCACGATCCCGTGCGCGTCGTAGTTGTTGATCTTCTTGGCGGCGGCAATCAGCGCCTTGCGGTTGATCACCTTGCCGGCGTTCTCGAAGGCCTGCTCGAAGAGGCGTCCCTCCGCCCACGCGAAGAGTGCGTAGAGGTTGAGCGGCTGGCCGGGGTTGACCCGCGCGAACCACGCCTGGAGGTTCTTCAGCTCCGGGATCGCGGCAGCTTCGTCCTTGTTGAAGAACAGTGAGTACTCGTTCCAACCCATGAGGCCTTGGAGCCGCTTGCTGCCACCGGCGTCCTGGACGAACGCCTGGTCATAGGCGATCGGGATGATGTTGATGAGGTCGTCCGGGCAGTTCGCCTGGTCCTCGTTCTGCAGCATCTTCGCAGCGTTGGCTGCGTTCTCCGCCGAGGTGAAGAAGATCTTGATGTGCTTCTGCTGACACATTTTGACGAAGTCCTGCTGCCAGTCGGTCTCGGTGGCGTCGCCGGCGCGGCTGTAGATGAACTTCCAGCCCTGGGACTCCCCTGATTTGATGAACCCTTGCTGCTTCTGGGCCGCCGAGGGGATGTTGGGGTAGAGCGTGCCGACGGCCTTGACCTTCGAGCCCAGCTTCTTGGCGAAGTAGGCGAACATGCCCGTCGCGTAGCCCAGCGGACCCGGCTCGATGTCGAAGTGCGAGTCGGGCTGCGCGGCGCGCGGATCCAGCTGAACGTGGAAGTCGGGGATGTTGTGCTGCTTGATGTAGTCGGCGCCGCATCCGTCGTACAGGGAGAACGAGCCGACGAACGCGAAGACCTTGCTCGCGAGCTCCTCGGTGTCGTTCTGGTTCTGCCCGCAGTTGGTGCCGTCGTCGGCGGTCTTGACGGAGACTTGGTGACCACAGATGCCGCCTTGGCTGTTCATGAAGGCGCCGAACGCCTGAATGCCCTGGAATGCTCCCTGGAACAACCCACTCACCGGCCCGGTAGTGCTGGCGATGGTTCCGATCGTGACCTGGTTGCCGGTGAGTCCGACGTCGGTGCCGCTCGTCGGACAGGTCGATCCGCTTGCCTGAGGGCCGCTGCTCGGTCCGCTACTCGGACCGGTGACAGGGCCGGTGTCGGTTCCTGTCCCCGTGCCGGTGCCAGTACCGGTGCCAGTACCGGTGCCGGTTCCCGTGCCGGTGCCTGTCCCCGTGCCGGTGCCGGTGCCGGTGCCCGTCCCGGTGTCGGTCCCGCCACCCAGAGCACTGGACCCGGAGCCGGGATTGAGCACCGCATTGGCGGCCTGCCGCCGCTCGGCGGAGTTCAGCCTCGCTCCACACGCGGTGCCGAGCAGACCCAACAGCAGGACGATCGCGACAGCGCGGGGCGTGCGCATCCGACTCCTCCGAACAAGGACGGCGTCGCGGCTGCGGTGGCCACCGCCTGGGTAACGCCGACGTATCCGTGACGTTAAGTTGCCCAGCCTTGCCGCACAAGGGACGTATCTAGCGGGACTAGACATGACGGCCTACTCTTCCGGCTGATGGCATCACGAGTGGGGCTCGATCGCCAGGCGGTGATCACCGCTGCTGTCGACATCGTCGACCGGCACGGCGTCGCCGCGCTGACCATGACGCGGCTCGCGGACGAGCTGGGGATTCGCTCGCCGTCGCTCTACGCGCACGTTCGCGGTCAGCTCGACCTGCGCCGTGAGCTGTGGCTCTGGGCGGTCGCCGATCTCGGCGAGCGGCTGGGCGACGTCGTGATGGGTCGTAGTGGCGAGGAGGCGTTGTTCGCCTTCGCGGCGGAACTTCGCGACTATGCGCGCCGGCACCCCGGCCGCTACCAGCTGACGCTCGACCCACCGGTTCCGTTCGACGAGCAGGCAGCGTCGGTACGCCGACGTGCGAACGCGCCGTTCCGTGCGGTGATCCGCTCCTTCGGCCTGGAAGACGCGGAGGCTGTTCATGCGGGCCGAGCCTTGCGCGCGGCGATCCACGGCTTCGTGGCACTCGAGTCGCGCGACGCCATCGGCAGCGATGGCACGGATGAGAGCTTCAGGCACCTCGTCGACCTGTTGTGCCGCGGGCTGCGACCAGCGGCACTCACTGCCTGAGCCGCCCGTCGGTCATCGGTTGCGTCGGCCCGGGATGGCGACCGTCGTCCCTGCCGGTTCGCCGGTCGGCGGCAGGCCGAGCTTGCTGTGGTCCCACGACCTGATCCGTTCCGGATGCACGCGGACGGCGACGCGCTTGTTGAGCATCGTCTCGACGATGGGCTTGAGCTCGTCGGTGTAGGGGCCGTAGTAGCGCTCCCAGATGTTCACGCCGATCCGCCACAACAGATCGGCGTCGTCGGTCACCTCGGCGCGACCCTCGATCGCGACGCCGCGCAGCTCTTCGTAGGTCGCACCGTCCTCGACCAGGCACGTGATGCGCGGGTCTCGCCGGAGGTTGACGGCCTTCTGCGACTTGGACTTCGTCTCGAAGCAGATGTCACCGTCGATGAGCGCGAACCACATCGCGACCAGGTGCGGCTGGCCGTCCGGCCCGATGGTGGCCATCGTGGCGGTGCGGGTGCCGGCGAGCACCTGGTGGACCTCGTCGGGGGTGAGGACGATGTCCGCGCGCTGGTTGACCCCCACGCCCGTCGTCAGCTCCGGCTGTCGAGAAGGCTGCACAGCTTCTCGGTGGTGGCGATCCACTCCTCGACGAGCTCGAAGACCACCTCGTGCGTCGGCCGGATCTTGTTCATCCGCCCCACGATCTGTCCCACCGGGAAGCCCGAGAGCTCGCGGTTGTGTGCGCGGGTGACCCGCCGCGCCATCTCGCCGTAGAGGATTCCCTGCAGCGGCATCGGCAGGGTCTTGGGGGCCTCGTCGGCCTCCCACGCCTCGGTCCACTTGGTCCGCAACTGGCGGGCCGGCTTGCCGGTCATCGCCCGTGACCGCACGGTGTCCCGCGAGTCGGCCGCGAGGATGTTCTGCTGTGCCTCGGACGGTGTGTCGGCCTCCGCGACGGTCAGCCAGATCGATCCGGTCCACGCGCCCTGCGCGCCGAGCGCGAGCCCGGCCGTCATCTGCCGACCAGTGCCGATTCCACCGGCGGCGAGCACCGGCACGTCCGGTCCCACCGCGTCGACGACTTCGGGAACGAGCACCATCGTGGAGATGTCACCGGTGTGGCCACCGGCTTCCGTGCCCTGCGCGACGACGACGTCGACACCGATCTCGACCTGCTTCTCGGCATGCCGCTTGCTGCCGACGAGGGCGGCAACGAGGATGCCGTGCTCGTGTGCCCGGTCGACGACCTCCTTCGGCGGGGGGCCGAGCGCGTTGACGAGCAACTTGACCCCGTCGTGCTTCAGCGTGGTCTCGACGGCACGGGTGGCCTGGTCGTCGACGCCTAGCCCGGCTGCACGCGCGCGCTCGTCGTAGTCGTCCGGAAGCGGCGGGACGCCGTACTCGCTGAGGATCTTGTCGGTGTAGTCCCAGTACTCCTGCGGGATCATCGCGCGGAGCTCATCGGCACTGGGCTGGACGCCACCCTTGCCGACGTAGTTCGCCGGCATGACCAGGTCGACGCCGTAGGGCTTGCCGTCGATGTGGTCGTCGATCCAGGCCAGCTCGATCTCGAGCTCTTCGGGCGTGAACGCCAGCGCGCCGAGCACGCCGAAGCCGCCGGCGCGGCTGACCGCCGCGACGACGTCACGGCAGTGCGAAAACGCGAAGATCGGGAACTCGATGCCGAACATGTCGCAGACCGGTGTGCGCAAGGCAAGCCTCCGGGAGCCATTTCTGACGGGGCGTCAGGTTGCAGGGTACGGTGCCTCGCGTGACGTCTCAACCAGAGGCCCAGCGGGCAACGTCGTCGTTCGAGACCCCGACCAGCGAACAGATCGTGGCCGTCAGCGCCAAGCACGTCGCGATGATGGAGAGCTCCGCCGCCGACGACACCTGGATCTGGGTGGGCATGGAGCACCTGCTCCTGCACACGGTCGGGCGCAAGAGCGGCAACCTGCACAAGGTGGCACTGCCGTTCTGGCGCGACCCGGACGGGAACCGGGTCGTGGTGGCGTCGTTCGGCGGCGCCCCGACCGACCCGGCATGGTTCCTCAACCTGTCGGACCGGACCGCCAACCCGGACGTGCTCGTGCGGGTGCAGGGCGGGCTGTTCCGGTCGGACCAGCAGGTCCTCGACGGCGCGGACCACGAGCGGACGTGGGCCGGCCTGGTGGCCGATCGACCCTGGTACGACGACTACACGGTCAAGGCCGGCGGCCGGCGCATCCCGCTGGTCCGGCTCCCCGAGACCCGCTCCGCCTAGCCGGTCCGTTGGCTCGTGACCCTTGCTTCGTGACCCCGTGCCTCGCGACCGGGATGTCGTCGCGGTGGTGTTCGACCTCGGCGGCGTCCTCGCTGACTTCGGTGGCGTCGGCCCGATGCGCGACCTCGCCGGCATCGACTCGGACGAAGAGCTCTGGCGACGTTGGCTGGCGTGCGAGTCGGTGCGCGCCTTCGAGCGTGGTCACTGCACACCCGAGGACTTCGCCACGGGGCTCGTCGCAGAGTGGGAGCTGACTGTCCAGCCCGCTGACCTTCTCGCTGCATTCCGCGGTTGGCTGGTTGGGCCCTACGCCGGTGCGGAAGACCTGGTTCGCCAGGTGGGCGAGACGGTGACGGTTGCCTGCCTGAGCAACACCAACGCGGTGCACTGGGAGGCCGGCGCCTCGCGATGGCCGATGCTCGCGGAGTTCGACCGGACGTTCCTGTCGTTTCAGATCGGCCTGGTGAAACCGGACCGCGAGATCTTCCAACACGTCGTGACGGAGCTCGGGCTACCTGCGCGTCAGGTGCTGTTTCTCGATGACAACGAGGTGAACGTCGAGGCCGCCCTCGACGTGGGCATGCAGGCGCAGCGCACGGCCGGCGTGGCTGCGGCACGCGCGGCGATCATCGAAGCAGGTGTCCTGCCGGCGTGATGCCGGTCGGACGGCCTAGCGTCGCGTCGTGGTGACGTCGTCTGCGGTTGCGGCGGCACGCTGGCGAGGCACGATCGTGCCTTCCCGCCGGATGTCCGCTCGTTCGTCGCGAGCTCGCAGGTCAGCGAGGAGCTTGGCGTCCGACGCGCTGAGGCGTCCCGTGTCGGCCAGTGATGCGAGGCAGCGCAGCGCAGTGTCCTCGTCCCGGGTCAGTCTTTCGGTCATGCACATCGAGTCGGGACGTTTGCGCTCGGAACCTACGGCCGGACGGGTTAGTCCTCGGGTGGTTTGACCAGGCGGATTTCGTGCCCTCCGTGACTAGACACCGGTTGCGGGCGGTCGGGATGTCAGCCCAGGTAGCCGGCGAAACCGCGTGTCTGGTCGTGCTGCTTGCGGCAACCCGCCGAGTCGTAGGACGGCCCGCAGTCCTGCGTGAAGCTGCCCCACGGCGTGCCATCCGGCGCCACCGCGGCACCGATGAAGTCGTTGCCGAACATCTGCTGGTTGAACGGCGGGGGGTAAGGGAGCGGCGTGCCGCCGGGTCCCTCGAGATAGCCGGACCCCTGCACGCTGTCGCCGTAGAGGAGCGGACGGTTCGACGCGTTCACCCGGCCGCTCAGGAAGACCGGCCCGCCCGCCGACCGGACCCCCGCGAGGACATTGCGCGTGGAGGTCACGTAGCCGTCCCACGTCGTCTGTCCCTTGCGATGCCCGAGGTAGGCGAACGCGAGGTCGCCTCGACCCGACGACGCCATCGCCCACTGCATGATCGCCGTGACACCGGGAGCAGTCAGGTCGATCGGCTTGCTCCAGGTGACGCCGCGGGTGGCGGACAGCCGCAGCAGCAGCCGGTTGCCCTGCTGGTAGGAGAGCAAGAACGTGCCGTCGTTGGTGATGCGCAGCTCCGGTGACCCGCCGACGTCACCGGGTCCGGGCGTCGGCACCGGCAGTGTCACCGGGGCCCGCTGGCCACGAACCAAGGGGAACGACGCCGCCTCGTCCTTGCTCCGCGCGAGGTAGGTCTTCCCGCCGCAGGCGACCATGACGTAGAGCGAGCCGTCCGGTGCGGCCTGGGGGTAGTAGCCGTCGATCGCGGAGTAGACCTCGCCGTTGCCCCCGCACTCCGGGTGCTGCGGGGCGGCACCGGTGAACAGCAGCGCGCGCTGGCTCCAGGTGTCGCCACCGTCCAGTGACCGGTAACACATGCGGCCGGCGATGACCGGACTCACGAAGCCGACATTGGTGTTGGCGCAGAAGTACAGGACCGACGGGAAGCCATGCGGCTTCGCTGCGCCGGCCGGTGCGCGGCCGGAGGTGAAGCGCGGGTTCTCCGGCAGTGTCAGGCCGGTGATGACTGTGTGATGCCAGTGCCGGAGGTCGTCGCTCCAGTTGATGTGCGCCGGGCCCTCCTGCTGCGGACCGAGCGCCGGGGCGAGCGGAATCGGGCCGTAGTCCTCGAAGAACATCCGCCCGGATGCGGGGTCGACGTAGTCGCTGTGGTCGGTCGGGTTCCACGTCACACCGGAGGGCTTGAGAAGCCGCCAGTGCGCGCCATGGTCGGTTGTCACCGCGAGCCCGGCCGGGCTGGCGTTGGACTGCGACCGGGAGTTCTGGTCGATGGGTGCGGTGCCCGTGCCGAGCAGCCCGCTGGGCAACACGGCCGGCGTGTAGACGACGCTGCCGTCGTTGCGGATCACGAGGTGGCTCTCCGCGCCGGGGTATCCGGTCGTGTGGCCGCAGGCGCGCGGCAGCTGTCGGGGTTGGCGAGCCAGGACCCGACCCCCGGCGTGATGGGCGACGACGCTGCTGCTGCAGCCGGGTCGGCCGTGGGTGGCAGTGCTCGCGGTGGCGGGCAGGATCGCGGCACAGATCGCGGTCGCCGCGGCAGCGACCCCCAACAGCCTGCGTCTCATGTCAGCAGGAGTTCGACGTCGAGGCTGCCCGTCCTGCTGCCAGGTCAGCCATGAGCAGGCACCAGCCGAACCGGCAGCGAGCGAAGCGCGTTGTTGAGGTTGCTGCGCAGCCGAACCGGCGCCCCGGTGAGCTCGATCGTCGGAAAGGTCGCCAGCAGCTCGGTGAAGAAGACGCGCGCCTCGAGTCGGGCGAGATGGGCTCCGACGCAGAAGTGCTCCGCGACACCGAAAGAGAGGTGCCGGTTGGGAGTGCGCCGTACGTCGAAGCGCTGCGGTTCGAAGAACACGTCCTCGTCACGGTTGGCCGACGTGTAGAACAGCACGACCTTGTCGCCCGCGGAGATGTCGACGCCGCGCAAGCGGGTGTCGGCTGTCGCCGTACGACGGAAGTAGTGCAGCGGGTTGACCCAGCGCAGCATCTCCTCGATCGCGACCGGCACGAGCGACGGATCGTCGCGGAGCAGCTCGAGCTGCGCCTGGTGCTGCAGCAGGGCCAGCAACCCCGAGGACAGCAGCGTTGCGGTCGTGTCCTGCCCGGCGGTGACGAGCTGCACGAACAACGAGGCGAACTCGACAGGTGTGTGCGCCGACAGCAGCACCGCGGTCAGGTCATCGGGCTGGGTCTGTGCGGCTGCTCGGGCCGAGGCGAACTCGTAGGCGTAGAGCCCCATCTCCTGGCTGGCCTGGCCGGCCGACTCGACGTCAGCGGCGTAGGCGGGGTCCTGACCGCGGGTGATGCGCTCGGCCAACGTGTGCATCCGGTCCCAGTCGGCGGACGGCAGCCCCATGACCTGACCGATGACGCGCGTGGGCAACGAGGCTGCGACGTCGGACACGAAGTCGACGTGACCGGCCGCGGCGGCAGTGTCGAAGATCTCGCGGCAGATCCGGCGGATGTCGTCCTCCAGGCGGGTGACCGCGCGCGGCGTGAGGCGGGCGACGAGCGGCTGTCGCACCTCGCGGTGCCGGGGCGGGTCCATCGCCAGCAACATGCCGCGCATCTGCTCGAGTCGCGGCGGGTCGAGGTCCTCGAGCACGACGCCGCCGAGCGCCGACGAGAAGACATCGGGATGCCGCGAGACGTGCTCGACGTCGGCATGCTTCAAGACTGCCCAGAAGCCGCCGGCCGGCGTCTCCTGCCGGTGCACCGGCGAGCTGCGGCGGAGCTCGGTGAACACCTCGTGCGGCGGCCCGCTGACGTAGG
The DNA here is from genome assembly GCA_030840615.1 of Frankiaceae bacterium. GTDB lineage: Bacteria > Actinomycetota > Actinomycetes > JAFAQI01 > JAFAQI01 > JAFAQI01. The sequence continues at coordinate 12,611 of JAVEEE010000453.1, forward strand.
CGTCGGGGTCGGCGAGATCGACGGCGGGCATCGCCACGGGTTCAGCTGACGAGGACGGACGGGCGCGCCAGGCCCTGCGCCTCGCACAACGCGTAGTAGGCCGCGAGCGTGCCCGGGCCGTCGGTGATCGACTCGACGCTGCCGTCGCCGCGCAGGTTGAGGTTGGCGCCGTACATGTGGAACCAGGCTCGGGTGTCGTCCTCGAGCACCTCGAGCGTGTGCACCGACCCGGCCGGCTCGTAAAGGAATGAGCCGGCCCGGTTGACGTAGTCGTACTCCCGGTACTTCCACGCCCCCGACGTCGTGTAGCCGAACACGGGCCCGGTGTGCCGGTGGGTCTGCACCGCGAAGCCGGACTGGAAGACGTTCTCCACGATCCAGAGGCCCTCGGCCTCGTCGACCCGGATCACCTTGAGCAGGTTGCCGTCGCCGATGTCGACGAACGGCAGGTCGTCTCGCCCGACGTGCACGGCCAGCGGCAGCGCTTGGGTTGTCATGGGGGGAGTATCACCCAAAACTGACGACCCGTCAGATAGCGGTTAGGCTCCGTTCATGGACGAGTTCCCGCGGATCATCTCCGTCGACGATCACATCGTCGAGCCGCCGAACCTCTGGCAGGACCGGCTGCCGGCGGCGATGCGGGACAAGGGCCCCAAGGTCCAGTTCGCACCCAAGGGCGACGTCACCTTCGTCGGCGGCAAGCTCACGGTGTCGATGGGCGAACCGGGCAGCGGACCGGACGTCGCGTGGTGGATCTACGAGGACCTCAAGCGGCCGCTGATGCGGCTCGACGCCTCCGTCGGCTACGACCGCGACGAGGTCGACCTGCGGCTCGTGAACTACGACGAGATGCGCAAAGGCGCGTGGTCGGTCAAGGAGCGTCTGGAGGACATGGACGCCAACTGGACCGACGCGCTGATGTGCTTCCCGACGTTCCCGCGGTTCTGCGGCCAGACGTTCTACGAGGCCAAGGACAAGGACGTCGCGCTCGAATGCGTCAAGGCCTACAACGACTTCCAGGTCGAGGAGTGGGCCGGCGCGGCGGACGGGCGGCTCATCCCGCTCATCATCGCGCCGCTGTGGGACCCGCAACTCATGGCGGACGAGGTACGCCGTAACGCCGCCCG